>JAAYXY010000112.1 GCA_012515645.1 Candidatus Peribacteria bacterium
AATAGAGAAAGCGCATCCCAAGGTGATCACTGTGTTCCTGCAGGTACTCGATGAGGGCATGCTCATAGACAGCGTGGGCAACAAGACGGATTTTCGCCATACCATCATCATTGCGACATCGAATGCGGGTGCGCTCTTCCTGCGGTCTGCCACCGTGGGTGATAGTCTGAAGAAGGAGCTCATTGACGCACTCATTGCAGAGAAGGTGTTTTCGCCTGAATTCCTGAACCGGTTCGACGAAATCGTACTGTACAAATCTCTGTCGCTGGAAGGCGCCACGCGCGTATCCCGCAATATGATCGAGAGCATTGTGGCGGAATTGCGTACGAAGAGGGGAGTGACCGTTACACTGGAAGAGGGCGTGGTGGAAGCCGTCGTGCGTCGGGGATACAGCAGGGAATTCGGCGCACGCGAGATGCGTAGGGCCATCGTGGAGTTCATCGAGAATGTCCTGGCGGAATACATGCTCAAGCACGACGTTAAACGCGGCGATACGATTCATATTCGCGTGCAGGATCTGCCCGGCGCCTAACCGATATCGGCGCAGATTTCTATAATGGTGGAATCGATGCGATGCATCGTTTCCTGTTTACAGGCAGTGCGCACCTGCTTGTCGTAGCCTCTGACATACGTTGCAGGGGAATCCAGTAAATGAGCTATCGTTATGCGAGCGCGCCGGATGCCTTCTTGCATACCGTGCAAGGATGCTTCTCGTTCTAAAATAGCGCCGAACTGCCGAAGGAAGTGCGTGGTACAGGCATTGCATTGATCCTGCTCGGATTGCTGTGGTTGCCTGGGCTGCTTGTTGCGCTCGGTTTCCTGTGGCTGGGGCCTTTCCACCAGTGCAGTACCTTTCATGAACAATAAATGTGATCAAAAAATTGTCTTCCCAGGCAAAATACTCCTTACAGAATGCTATGCAAGCAAAGCGAATACCTAAAGCAATGCTGACGAATGTGCTCTGTCCAAAGAGCAAAAGGAGGGTGTATAAGGAACCCTATATCAGTCTACTTCCCACGCATCCTGCAGTTCATTTCTTGGTTCCGGAAGCTGATGATGATCATCCTCGAGTTCTGCGTAGAACGCATCCCGATAGGTGTCTTGCAGGAACCGTATCTCATCTGCGTGTTCCTCTGACAACGCGTTGCCGGTATCCGTGGTGTTCAGAGTATTGCGCATATCCATGGCATCGGCACCGCGAAGATGAGGTATCTCGCCCGGAGCTGGGGTTTGCCCTTTCATGTAGGCACCCGATTCGAAATCGTCCTCAGGTGGTTGTGTGTTCATAATACATATATTATACATTAGATAATTAAAAATGACAAATTCCGGAAAAGATCATTTCCAGAGGGGACCGAGCAGTGTCCGAATGCGCTGTGCGAGCGCAGTAGTTCCATGGAGCGCTTCCGTCTTTGGGTCCGGCACGACGGTACCGGTTATGCGGTACACGCTGCCGCTGCGCGTGGAAATCCACATGCTGCCGTCACTCATGCGTTCAATGCGTGTGACGGGCGTTGTTGTGAACACGTCTGTCTTGCCTTCCTGCGCGTATCCTTCAGGGAAGATGTGCATGCTTTTGCCCACGGTCACAGGGGCGATGTGCCCCATGACGATGCCGGGCATTTTGTCTTTTTGTTGTGGGTTCACTTTCTCTATGGCTGCATCGAAGATGTAGCCGAGCGAATCGACTGTTCCTTGGCTCTCAGGCGTCTCTTGAGGCTGTGCAGGCATCGATGCATCATACCATAATTTGCGCATGCATAAAAGCCGCAGAGTGTCCGCGGCTTTTATGTTAGATATGCGCAAGAGTGCTTAGAAGTCCATGCCGCCCATGCCTCCGCCGGGCATAGGAGGTGCAGATTCCTCTTTCTTGGGAACATCGGCAATGGCGACTTCCAGCGTGAGGAACATGGAAGCGACTGATGCGGCGTTCTCCAGTGCCGATCGTGTGACTTTTTTGGGATCGATGACCATGGCGGTGACCAGGTCTTCGTACACGTGCGTCATGGCATTGAAGCCTTCGTTCCCTTTCATGTGGAGCACCTTTTCGACTACGACTTCGCCCACCTCGCCGCTGTTGGCGGCGATATTGGCAAGGGGCGCCTTGAGCGCGGAACGGACAATGTCGATGCCGACCTGCTCGTCTGCGTTCTCGGCTTTGACCTTATCCAGGGCGGGCATGGCGCGGATGTACGCGACACCGCCGCCGGGCAAGATGCCTTCTTCCGCCGCGGCGCGCGTAGCGGAGAGTGCGTCTTCCACGCGGTGCTGTTTTTCCTTCTGTTCCACTTCGGTGGCTGCACCGACTTTGATGACGGCAACGCCGCCGCTGAGTTTGGCCAGGCGTTCCTGCAGTTTTTCACGATCGAAATCGGATTTCGTTGTCTCCAGTGAAGCTTTGATCTGATTGACGCGTGCCTCGATGTCTTGCTTGTGTCCGCCGCCGTCTACGATAAGCGTATTTTCTTTGGAACAAACGACTCGGCGTGCCGTACCCAGGTCGGCAACCGTGGCGTTTTCCAGCTTGAGACCGACTTCCTCGGAAATCACGCGACCGCCCGTGAGCGCGGCGATATCGCGGAGGATTTCTTTGCGGCGGTCGCCAAACGCGGGCGCCTTGATCGCGAGCGCCGAGAAGGTGCCGCGGAGTTTGTTCACAACGAGCGTGGCGAGCGCTTCGCCCTCCACATTCTCTGCGATGATCACGATTTCCTTCTTGCCCTTCTGCGCCAGGTTTTCCAGCAGAGGCAGAATTTCCTGGATGGAACCGATTTTCTTATCGGTGATCAGAATGGCAGGATTTTCGAACACCGCTTCCATTCTGGAAGTGTCCGTCACGAAATACGGCGAGATGTAGCCGTTATCGAACTGCATACCCTCCACGTATTCCTTCTCGATGCCGAACGTCTGTCCGGCTTCCACGGTGACGACGCCGTCCTTGCCGACTTCGTCGATAACTTCGGCAATTACGGCACCGATTTGCTCATCCTGTGCGGAAATGCTGGCGACGGCTTTGTATTCCTCTTTGGAACTCACGTCTTTCTTCATGGAATCGAGCTTGTTGCTTATGGCCTGCACAGCGCGATCAATGCCGCGTTTGATAGAGATGGCATTGGCGCCGGAACTTAAGTGCCGCAGACCTTCCTTCATCATAGCTTCCGCCAGAACCGTAGCCGTTGTGGTGCCGTCTCCCGCAGCGTCATTGGTTTTGGTGGCGGCCTCTTTGACCAGTTGCGCTCCCATGTTTTCGAACTTGTCTTCCAACTCCACTTCCTTGGCCACGCTCACACCGTCTTTCGTGACAGTTGGCGAGCCGAAGCTCTTTTCTATGAGGACATTGCGGCCCTTGGGACCCATGGTCGCCCGCACGGCCTTGGCGAGCTTAGAGACGCCGACGAGCACCTGATCGCGTGCGTCGTTACTGAAGATGAGTTGTTTGGCTGACATAGTAGTGAAGAGGGGAGAGAATTAAGGGGAGAGATGACGGCTTTACGCGACCTTGCCCAGGATGGAATCCAAGTGCAGGATTTTGACTTCGACATCTTTGCCGTCCTTGTCTTTGAGTTTCACGTCGTCCCCGGCGTACTTGCCGAAGAGGACTTTGTCGCCGATCTTCAGGAATTCGGAAGGATTGGCGCAATCTTTACCAACGCCGCCTTTGCCAAGAGCGATGACAACGCCTTCCTGCGGTTTTTCGCCGGAAGCGGTATCGGGGATGACGATGCCCGACGCGGTGATTTGTTCCTGTTCCAAGGGCCGGACAACAACACGGTCACCAAGGGGCGTAATTTGTACCGCAAGTTTGGTATCTGCCATATGCGGGGAGGGGGAAGAGATGAAAAATGCGTACTGTGGCGGTAGCTCGCACTCGGCGAATCTGACCGTTAGCAGACGGAATTATAGAGTGATAAAAACTGAGGTCAAGCGACCAGGCATTCTCTCTTGCACTTTTTTGTTCTGCAGAGCTTTTTTGTTTACCGGATGCCAAACGACGCCCGTACCACCGCCGTTACCTTCTTCTCCAATGCGGACGTGTCGTACATGCCGTAGTCGGAAACCTCCACCGAATTGACGGCGGTTACCTGCAGCACGCCCATGCTGGCGGCGCGCAGATCGCCCAGCTTGCTGCCGCCCGCTTCCACCATCTTCCTCGCCCGTTCACGTGCATCAATGGTCGCCTGCGCGAGAATATCCTGCTTGATGGATTGCAAACCGCTGTAGAAGTACTCCAGTGACATGGTGGAAACCAACGCGCCTTTGTTCAGCAGGGAATTCACGTTCTCCGCCGCACTCTTGATTTTTTCGATGTCATTTCCTTCCACGACAACCGTTTGCATCAGCATGTATCCGCTGGGTGTGCCGCCCTTGTTGTAGTCGTAATTCGTGTTCATGGAGACGGGCTGTACGGTGATCCAGTCCGGTTCAATGCCTCTTTCCGAGAGGAATGCACGCAGTGTGCCAAGGTCTGCGCTGATGGCGGTATTCGCAGTTTCCAGGTTGTACAGGTCTGCGGACTGCGTGAGTTGCAGGGACCACTTGGCGACATCGGACATCACGGTCTGCTCCGCAGAACCGGTCACGGAAATTGTGTCGCTGAGTGAGCGCATCCGGAAGATGCCGATCACGCCGATCGATCCTGTAAGAATAATAGCCAGTGCCATGATGGCGGCTGCGGTGGTGATGGGGTTGCGTTGCATGGGCGAATTGTACTCCGAAAGAGGGGAGGGGTGGCAAGGGGTGTGCGATGCCTCGGGAGGCGCGACGACCACGAGTGAGGCACCGGGGGCTCCAAGTCGAGACGTTAGAACGTTTTACGAGGTCATTGGGCAGCCTCACCGGACTCAACTGCACCTAGAAGTTTTTGTCCATGAGATGTATCCCTGCAATGGGAATTATGGTATAGTAATAGTATGAGTGAAGAAGCCGAAATCTTCGATGACTTGCAATTGCTGAAAACGCAGTGTGGGATCAGCTACCGCCAAGTCAATGCCATGCCGGATGCCGTTCAGCGCAGAATCCTTGCGGCACTGGATACGTACAAATCAGCACTCGCAGCACCCGAGGGAGACTTGAGCAGTGCAAGGGAACGTCTGAGAGAAACGGTGGAAGCAGAGAAAGAAGCAATGAAAAGGGCAAGACGGGAGTAAAGGCACGCCTTCATCATGGCACTGCTGTGTCGTTGTACAATGGCTGTTCACTTCGTTGCGCGCGATTGTATGTGGTGCCGATGGAGAGACTCGAACTCTCACAGGATTGCTCCTACACGCTCCTGAAGCGTGCGCGTCTACCAGTTCCGCCACATCGGCAATGGTTTCAAAGGTCAACGGTCGCGTAATTTTAACCATTCTTTCCCACACCCTGACTTGAAGTATTTTTCCTTATTCCTTGCCTCTTGTCGAGTAGTGCACGTTTCCGTATATAACAACTGGAATGATCTATATGGGCGCGTGCTTTGTACTCGTCCATTATTATGTTGGTTCAATCTCCTATCGAGATTATTCGTTAGGCCAACATACAAATAATTTTTCTTTGTGCTGGAAAGCACATAGACAGTAAACATGATAGCAAAAGAAGCGTGCACGCCTGCCTGCTGGCAGGCAGGCGTGCACGCAAGAAAACGCGCTCAGTTCTGCCGCGCGCGCAGCACGAGCATCGCCCTGCGCCCCTCGCGGATCGTCTCTGTACTGCCCGTCCAGTCGTGGATGGCAAATATGATAGTTTCTTCATCGTACTGATACCCCTGCCCCCGGCGCGTGCCCGGGTCATTGGTAATGAATTGCGGTGCGCGCAGGAACCCGCCCGGCTCGTAACCGGTGATCACCAGCATGTGGTACGGGGGCCCCTCTCCGCTGAAGTACGGATTGCCCAGCATCTGCCCTGCGGCCGGTATGATCACGGGATACCCGGCGGCCAGCAGGCGGCGGATGCTGTCGGCGGTTACGTCTGCATCCATATAGACGGCTGCATCCCTCCCGAGGTACTCCTCGGCGACGCGCGCTGTTTGTTCCGCGGTGATATCCAGAACGTAGCTATGGGTATCCTGCCATTCCACCATGGCACGGATGCGGTCCGATGCTTCCTGTTTGCTGAGCGTCGCTTCTCCCCGTAGTGCGGCGTCTACCATCAGGAGCGATGCCTCTTCGCACGCCTCATCGAATGGCGGTTCCCAGTTGGCGTGGGGTGCTTGCGGCGTAAAGGGAACGGCAAGGCGTATTTGTTGTGGCAGTGCTGCGGCAGGAGGTGCTGCGTGCAGCGGGTCAAAATGTGTGGAGAGTTGAGCAGCTTCTGTCGCGGATGATGCTGATGATATTGATGCTCCTGCAGAGGAGGTCTGTGATGCAGGCACCAATGCGCCTGTCTCTTTTTCTGGTTGCGCAGGCGGAGGCGGAGTGCTGTTACATCCGGTGAGCAGGAGACAGGTAATGCCGACAGCAGAGATCATGCGGAACATTTGCAGACACTCTACATGCTGCATGCAGTGATGCGTCAGTATTTGTACGCAAATATTGCGTGCGTTCTACGATGCTGGAGCGTTCGCGCGCCTGTTCCAGGTGAGATTGCGTACGATACCGACGGGGATGGTGACGGGTGCCACGAGACCCCGCGCGAACGTGCCGAGGGTGCCGGGACGTTTGTGCCCGGGGTGTTCCCATAGTTTATTGTGCACGACGCCCGCGAGATACGTGGCACCTGCACCCCAAAAAGCTCCCGGAATAGCGGCGATGCCCACATTGCCTGCAAGGGAGAGCGCAGTGCCGGCAGAAGCGCCGCTCATGGCAGCTGCGGCATAGTTGAGTCCTGCGATTGCTCCGCTGACCGCAGCACCACCTATAACCGCACTCTTCACGGTACCGGATGTGACGGCCTGTGCGGTTATCTCCGGCTGGCTCGCTGTTGCTGCAGGCAGCAGAGGGCGGGAAGCCCGATCGGGCGCTTCCAATTGTATGGGGGACTGCGCAACAGGCAGCGCCTTTGGTGGCACCGTGTCCGTTGGCAATGTTGGTGTAGTCTCGTGCGCGGGAGGCGGAATCTTCAGTGAGTCTATCTGTTGGCGCAGTGCTTCGCGCTCGAAATCCAGTGCAGATGGGCCTTCTGGCGCAATGTGGCTCTCTTGAGGATCGTGTTTTTCATTGAATGCATCAATTGGCGAATTTCGCATGTGTATTTTTGGAAATGTTATGTTTATTATACAATATATGGAAAGAAAGCACCAGTGCCACTTGTCATCTGCCGTTTTGGGCAGAAGTGTGTCACCATGGGCGACGATGGCAATGCAGCTCTCACTCTTGCGTCTGGAACCCAGCCTCCGTATGCAGGAACGGATTGCACAGGCGGTTCTACTGGCATTTCTGGTGTTCAGTATCTTGTGGCGGGGCGGCAAATCCCTGGATGCCGTGTGGCTGCTTGCCGTAGTGGCGTGGCTCTGCATGTACCAGTTCTGGCGCGCGCACCCGCGCATGGAGCAGCGATTGCCGTGGTGGCTCTGGGGCGGTGCCATGCTCTATCTGCTGCTCACGATTGCCAGTTACTGCGTTTCCAGTACGGCGAACTACGGTTTGGATGAGGTCCTGCGCACAGGTGCATTCATTGCGCTCTTCCTGTGGATGGCGAGGGGAGTGGGATTAGGATTGGGATTAGGGGGGAAGGTGTTGCGTACCATCGCAATGTCGGCGCTCGCAGCGGCGGGCGTGGGATACGCCGTTTATGTCTTGCAACCGGTAAGCCGGTTCGTGGGCACCTTCTTCGACTGGCGGTTCCATACGGATTACTGGCCCAATGCCTGGGGGCAATTCGTATTGCTGGCGTGGCCGGCGGTCGTATGGTGGAGTGTAGAAAAGCTGAGGAAGCCGCGTGGCAACCGGTATGCGCCGTTGCTGCCCCTTGGCATGCTCCTCGGTGCGTTGCTCCTGAGCTACTCGCGCGGTTCCATGCTGGCGTTCAGTGCTCAGCTGGCGCTGTGGGCGGCGCTGCTCTGGCGCAGCGCGCTGCCGATGCACGCCTGGCTGCGCCTGCTGCGCCGTGCGGCAGCGGCGTGCCTTGTAGCGCTCGTGTGTTTCACACTTGCGAATACGCTGCGTTCCCGCATCTATACAGTGGAATCTGTAACGGAGAAAGCAACCTTTACCGCCGATGAAGGCACATCGTCAGTTTCTGAACGCAGGCAGTTTTGGGATGCGGCGGTCTCGCTAGCGCTGGAACGCCCGATCCTGGGTTGGGGACCGTACAGTTTCCGGTTCCTGCAACCCGGCACGCAGCAGCATATCTTGGCGACCTCAGACCATCCGCACAATGTGCTGCTCAAACTGGCAATGGAGAGGGGAATAGCAACCATGCTGCTCTTTATGGGGATTGCAGGCGCCGTACTGGCATGGCATATGCGGCATTTCCTGGTCCGCGCTCCGCAGCAGCAAATGCCTATCCAGGAAGCACATGTGGCGTGCATCGCCATCATCGGCGTCCTCCTCCACAATATGATCGACTACAATCTGCAGTTTGTTGGCATAGGATTGCCGTTCTGGCTGCTGCTCGGCATGCTCGCCGCACCTATGGTGCGGCGGAGACCGGCGCCGCTGCCGTGGCTCCGGCGCGGCGCCGAGGGATTGCTCATGACCGCACTGCTCATCGTCGCCGTACTGGAAGGGCGGCATTTGTTGCTCTCATCGCTCGGGAGGCGCGCGGAGGCGGCCGGGGAGTATGTACGAGCATTGTACTGGTATGAGCAATCGGCTGCGCAGCGCTTCAGTCGCGATTTGCACCTCAGCAGGGCACAGCTCTGGTTGCAGCAGGGTGACACAGAAGCGGCGCTGGCGGCGACAAAAGTCTATAAGGAGCAGAACACGGAGGATGCGAGGGCATACAGAGTGCACGGGGACATCTGTACCGTACAACAGGACGGGGAATGCGTTTTGCAGCAGTACAGGGAAGCCTATCGGCGCAATCGTTACAACGATGCCGGTACCGTGTATGCCCTCATTGCCGCGTTGCAGCGCTATGGCATGCACGAGGAGCTGGAGGAACGGCGGGAGGAATTCAATGCGCTCTTGGACCAGTATGTGCAGGCGATTGATGGAAATGTTCATTTCATTGCACTGTCCCGCAATGCGGAAGATACGGTGGCACTCACGAATTTACTGCGGGATATCTATCCCGAAGACGAGCCGCGCTACGCCGTACTGGGTGCGGGAGTGGAGCGGCAGATGCAGCGTGAGCGGGAGAAGCTCTCTGCCCGGCCGCCGGGGTACTTGTGGTGAGGCAAGCCGTTGCCCTTTATCCGAATGTCGGATAGCGCATCATGACTAGCTGCAGAACGACGGCTGCTATGAGCGTCGCATGCAGCGCCAGAAGCGCTGCGGGAACCGGATGTGACGTGTGTTTCACGTCTTTCATCATAGGGCTGGAAGGAAGAACCGCGGCAGTGTACGGATGAAAAATTTATTGTCTAGATACATGTGAGTAGAATTTGTGTTCGGGGATGGTGGGGTCATATGGCACGGAAAATAGCTACATGAAGCGAAAAATCAACATTTTTGCCGCCGTAGAATGCGTGCACGGTATTGAACAAAAAATGTGTTCATAATAGTGGTGCATTCTACTGCCTTTATTGGCTTCACCTCAGTGATTTGTAGCGTGATCGGGCAGATGGGCGTCCAGGAGGATTTTATACTCGATCGCATCCAGAAGCGCATCCCATCCGGCTTTTGTGGAGTCTTCATTGGCGCCGGTTGTGCACCAGCGGTGTGTGCCATCGCCAAATCCCATGCGCACCTGGATGATGGCAGACATGGTGGGATCGATACCGGGAGGCACGTCGGAGCGGTACTCTTCCAGCTGCATGCTCTCCACGTTCGGGAATGTGCGTACCAGAGCTTTCTTGAGGGCTTTTTCCAGCGCCCCAAGGGGGCCGCCGCCCTGTGCCACTTCCAGGTACGTATTCCCCGAACCGTTGATGCGCACATGCACGATGGCGCGGGTAATACCTCCGACATCATCGTCAATGTGCGGTGGTGTGACTTCCGCAATGGCTGGATGGAACAGATCCAGTGCTCGCAGTATTGTAAGCTCCAGTGTCGCAGGGGCGTTATCCAGCGAATAACCGATAGATTCCAGGTGCTTAATTTTGCCCAGGATGCGCATTTGCAGGTTCTTGTCTGCCAAGACCTGCGTACGTGTTGCATCGTCCAGCAGGGCCGCCTGTTCCACAATGCTGCGCACGTTCGAAAGGCCGGACTGCTTGGAGCCGAGGATGCGGCGGCAGTTCCCGACGCGTTCCGGAGGCATGAATTCGTAGGCGGCGGCATTGCATGCGACGGCCGATGCGTGCATGCCGCCCTTATGCGCAAACGCGCGCTCCCCGACAAAGGGCTGTTCCGGACGGTGGCGCTGGCGAATGCGGCGATCCACTGCATGCGCGTGGGGTGTGATCTCGGGCAGGCGGTTCTCCATGCCTGTCCGGTATCCGTCGAGAACAAGGTTGGGTACCGCCTGTGAGAGATCCATGTTGCCCGCGCGTTCTCCAAAGCCGTTCCAGGTGCCCTGCACGTGCCGCGCGCCCGCCTGCACCGCGGCCCGCATATTGGCGACCGCGAGTCCCCGGTCGTTATGGGTATGGATGCCGATAACCGCATCCCGGAATGCGGCGCGTACATGTTCGACGGTGCGCCCGATGCTTTCCGGCACGTGCCCGCCGTTGGTGTCGCAGAGTACCAACCGGGACGCTCCGGCTTGCCAAGCGGCTTCGAGTGTCCGCAGTGCGTGTTCCGAATCTTCGCGCATGGCATCGAAGAAGTGTTCCGCATCGTAGAACACCTGTTTGTGTAGTGCGCGGAGGTGTTCTATGGATTCGCGTATCATCGCGCAGTTTTCCTCCACACTCGTTCCTAGAGCATGTGTGACATGGAACCGCGAGCTCTTGCCGACCAGAGTAATAATAGGTGTACCCGCCGCAGCCAGTGCTGCGATGCCTGCATCGTGTTCTACGCCGGTCCTCTTGCGGCGAGTCATGCCGAATGCTGCCAGTTGGGTCCGCGGGAGCGGTTCTTGTGCCAATGTGCTGAAAACGAGGGCATCTGTATCGTTGGATGCCGGAAATCCCCCTTCCACTGCATCGATGCCCAAACGATCGTCTTCCCGGGCGAACCAGAGCTTATCGTCGGTCGAGAGGTTTACGCCGCACGCCTGGTCGCCGTCGCGCGGGCTCACGTCATAGAGTTCCACGTAGTTTTCTGGGCGTTGTGCCATGGAGAGAGAAGGAAATATGTACCAAAAAAACCCGCTGCAGATGTGCTGGCGGGGAGAGAATGGATCAAGCAGTTGCTTATCTCCTCACGCCAGGCGCGGGATAATACTGCTGCTGATCATCGACACATAAACCATGAGTGAGTGCATAGTACGCAGGAAACGTGTTCTGTCAAATGCATTTTTACCTTCCAATATGAGTGTTCAGTGTATAGATGGCAACATTCGCATCGTTGTACTTCTTGTATCCGTGCCGTACGCGTACATGGACGTGCTCTGCCTCAGCCGCATAGGAATGGATGGTGTGTACAACCTCGAGGACGGCTGATTCACTGAAGTCATCAATCGTATCCATGAGACTCAGCAGCATATCCCGCTGCTTGTCATACCAATGGGAATTTTCGGGTTCATGATTGCAAATGTGTACGTTGGATGGCTGTGCATGACCTTCAAGCCTGTGCCGCAGGTGCCCAGCGGGATCACGGCGGAGGAGCGCTGCCTCTATGTGCCACCGTTCCGTTGGGTGGTTGCGCAGCAGTACGGCGTTGATGGATTCATTGTCATTCCAGTGCTGCAGGCGTTTTGCGTACTTTTCCGTTTCCAGTATGACAGTACGCATGGGACAGCGGGCAATATTGGGTATTGGCATCGTCTGCGTATCCGCCGCGTAACGCGTATCGTTCAATAGAGGGTGGCAGTACGCATCGGCATCGTGCTCGGGGTACGGCACGGAGGGCAGAACGCGCACTTTTTCGGGGAGTTCATGCAGCATAATAAGGTACCGCAGTACCCCCAGTGCATCCTGCGGAAACGCACACAGGTTGTCCTGGATCGCGAGGTGAATGTCTCGGAAAGACGTTCCCTGGTGCACAGCGGGGTGCAGGGTGATTGTCCGTGTCGGTAGCATAATCTGTGGACAAGCAGTGGCACAATCCGTTTTGCAGCGCACGGCACAGACAGGAAGAATATGTGCACGGGCAGCGTCCGTGATGCGATCGATGCGCAGCGTGCGCAGATCGATATTGCAGTCTTCGATGACGTCACCGCTTGGGTCATCCTGATTAGCGACTTGCTGCATGAGTGCGCGGCGCAGATACGCGCAGAGCTGCTGCGCATTTTGCTCCCGGAAGAGCTGCATACCTTCCTGTACAGAGAGCGCTTCCTCCGGTTCATATGCATGTTGATGAGAGTCTTCCGGGTGCATAAAAAGGCGGCAATTCTAGGGAACATGCGCATTGTGTCAAAGCGAAGCGCTATTTTTTGCTACACTGCTAAACATGCGCGCTTACCGTTATATCGATGCACTGACGGCCCTGTTCGTCACGTCGCTCCTGCTCAGCAACATCGCTTCTTCCGCCAAAATCATCGATTGGGGCGTATCGGTATGGGGTCTGCGCCTGGCGTTTGACGCCGGAACGCTGCTCTTCCCCGTGAGCTACATCCTGGGCGATGTGCTCACGGAAGTGTACGGGTACGCGCGCGCCCGGCGGGTCATCTGGATTGGGTTTGGCTGCGCCGCGCTCATGGGGGCGCTCCTGTGGATCGTCGCCCGTCTGCCCGGCGAAGCACAGTGGCAGCAGTACGCAGGTGACGATGCGTACAACGCCATTCTGGGCAGTGTCGGCAACGGCGCGATCATTGTCGCGAGCCTGCTGGCGTACCTATTTGGAGCCTTCAGTAACAGCGTCATTCTCGCTAAAATGAAGG
Source organism: Candidatus Peribacteria bacterium (assembly GCA_012515645.1). Classification (GTDB taxonomy): domain Bacteria; phylum Patescibacteriota; class Gracilibacteria; order Peribacterales; family Peribacteraceae; genus JAAYXY01. The sequence continues at coordinate 12,943 of JAAYXY010000112.1, forward strand.
TATGGACGCGCGGGCGCAAGCTCTGGACGCGCACCATCGGTTCCACGCTCATAGGGCAGGCTCTGGATACGGGGCTCTTCGTCCTGATCGCTGCGGCGTTCGGCGTCTTCCCGTGGTCGCTGGTGCTCAGCTTGATCGTTGCGAATTACGTGTTCAAAGTGGGAATCGAAGCTGTCCTGACACCGGTGACGTACATAGTCGTAGGGATCCTTAAACGCGCGGAGCGGGAGGATTACTATGATAGAACAACGGATTTCACCCCGTTTTGTATATCGTAATGGAGAAAAGGCTGGTCGGGGTGGCGAGACTCGAACTCGCGACCTCGCGCACCCGAAGCGCGCACTCTAGCCAACTGAGCTACACCCCGTTACGACCATCATAAGCACGAATGGTGAAATGCGAAACAGGAAACACGGAAGTATCATGCATACTATGAATACCATGTTGGATGCCGCATTCTTCCGTCACCCCGTTCTCACAGTGGCAGAGGAGCTCATCGGCAAACACCTCGTTGTGCGCGGCGCATCGCACATGATCACGGAGGTAGAAGCCTACGACGGTCCGCAGGATCTCGCGTGCCATGCGAGCAGAGGGCGCACCAAACGGACGGAACCGATGTTCGGACCGTCCGGTCATTGGTACGTCTACCTCTGTTACGGCATGTACTGGATGCTCAATATCGTAACGGGGGAGGAGGGGTATCCTGCGGCAGTGCTCATTCGCGGCATCCGGGGGCACTGCGGCCCCGGTAAGCTCACGAGAGCGTTGGGCATCAATGGGCAATTCAATGCCTTGCCTGCGATCCGTAGCACAGGCCTCTGGGTAGAAGACCGTGGAGAACGCATCGATGTCGAACGGATCAGGCGCACGCCGCGCATTGGCGTTGCGTATGCAGGGGAATGGGCGGCAAAACCCTACAGGTTCGTTCTGGAATAGCGCTTTGCGGCGTATTACCGACGCATGTGTATCACATCCGAGGTGTTTCTGGTACACTCTGCGTATCATTTTCCCCCCTTTGCATGTCCAAATATCGTATTGTTCTGGTTTCCATCTTGGGAGTGGCCATACTGGCAGCGCTGTGGGCGTGGACGACGTATAACGGTCTTGTCCGTGCGAACGAGGGAGTGGTCGCCAGTTGGGCGCAGGTGGAGACGCAGTACCAGCGCCGTTTTGATCTCATCCCGAACCTGCAGGCAACAGTACAGGGTGCCGCAGATTTTGAGCAGGAGACGTTCACGGCGGTGACACAGGCGCGGACGCAGTGGCAGCAGGCCGCAACGCGCGGCGAGCAGATCGAGGCTGCCGGCGCGTTCGATTCGGCGCTTTCCCGCTTGCTCGTCACGGTGGAAAACTACCCGCAGCTGCAGGCCACACAGGCGTTCCGTGATTTCATGGTTCAGCTGGAAGGCACGGAGAATCGCATCGCTGTCGCGCGTCGCGATTACAACGATGCGGTGCGTGGGTACAATGTGTACACCAAGGTCTTCCCGCGCAATATGGTTGCCGGCATGTTCGGATTTGAACCCGCGACGTTCTTCGAAAGTGAGGAAGATGCGGATACGGTACCCGTCGTTGAGTTCTGATTTCGTATGAACCATGTTCCTCTCTGCCATGCACTGTAAATCGGCAATGAAGGCACGCCTCCAAACATTCTTCCTGCTGTCATGTGGGTACATTGCTCTCATGGCAGTGCCTGTGCATGTTCTGGCATTCACTGTGCCGCCGAATGACGGGTTTGTGACCGATACCGCGGATGTGCTGACTGCTCAGCAGGCGGAGGACATGGAAGCCATGCTTCGTGCGTATAGCCAGCAGACGTCGAATGAAATCGCCATTCTCATTGTGGAGTCGCTGCAGGATGCGTCGATTGCAGATGCCGCCGTGCAGGTGGGGAGGGAATGGGGAGTAGGTACAGCGCAGGACGACAACGGCATCCTCATACTCATGAGTTATGCGGACAGGGAAGTCTTTCTTGCCACTGGCTACGGACTGGAAGGAGCTGTCCCCGATTTGGTTGCCAGGGGTGTCATCGAACAGGACATTCTGCCGCGCTTCCGCGACGGCGAGTATTACGAAGGACTCATGAGCGGCATAGAAGCACTGCAGAAGCACATTGGGGGAGAGTACACAGCGGAGCGGTATGCGGCAGGGAACGGCAGTCCGTCACTGCCTATAGGATTCCTCATCATTGTGGGATTGTTATTCGCAGAGGCGTTGGCATCGTTCCTTGGTCGCTCAAAATCCTGGTGGCTGGGCGGCGTACTCGGTGTGGTAGCCGGTATTGTGCTCGTGATGCTCTTCGGATGGTGGCTCAGTATCCCCCTGCTCGCCGTTGCGGGCTTATTTTTGGATTACCTCGCATCGCGTTTTTACACGCCGGCGCACCGCAAGCGCGCCGGGCGGCGCACGACCTTCCTCGGCGGTGGCGGATTCGGCGGTCGCGGCGGGGGCGGTGGCGGATTCGGAGGATTCGGCGGCGGATCTTTTGGCGGAGGCGGGGCGGGAGGGCGGTGGTGATTCACTCTCCTTTCGTTTGTTCATCCTGCTCGTTGCCGTGCATGTATTGGGTGACCGATGTGAGCACTGCACGAATCGCGGAGCGGGTAGTTTTATATGAGCGCAGCGAAAAACCCCGCAGCTTGCTGCGGGGATGCAGAGCTGGCGCCCGTTAGGGCGCACACGCTCTGCAATTCTCTGTAGAATACGATGGATGCTCGATACGGAACATACGTCGC
>JAAYXY010000113.1 GCA_012515645.1 Candidatus Peribacteria bacterium
AACCGTGACGCTGGATCCCACAAGCAACCTGCCGGTCGTGCAGATCAACTTCACCGATGAAGGCGGACGCATGTTCCAGGAACTCACGGGACGAAACATCGGCAAGCGTATCGCTATCTTCGTGGGCGGACAGCTTGTATCCGCACCAACGGTACAAAGCGAAATCAGCGGTGGTTCAGCCATCATCACGGGCAGCCGCAACATTCGTGAAGCGCAGGAACTGGCGCGTGACCTGAACACCGGCGCCATTCCGGCACCCATTTTCCTGAGCGGACAGCGAACAATAGAAGCAACTTTGGGCGCCGCTGCGCTGACCACTTCACTGAAGGCCGCACTTATAGGCATCGTCATTCTGATGCTGTACATGATCGTGATATACCGATTCCTTGGACTCATCGCAGACATAGCACTCACTCTCTACGCCCTCCTCTTCTTCACATTTCTCAAACTACCACTGTTCCTGTTTACGGATAATCACATCGTCCTAACACTGGCAGGCATGGCGGGGATCATCCTGAGCATCGGTATGGCAGTGGACGCCAACGTGCTCATCTTCGAACGCATACGCGAAGAACTCAAAAAAGGAAAACTGCTCAAAACAGCTGTGCGTACAGGTTTCCACGGTGCCTGGCCCAGCATTCGCGATGGCAACGTTTCTACGTTTATCACCTGCATGATCCTGTTCTTCATTGGAACGTCCATTGTCCGAGGCTTCGCCATTACACTGGCAACCGGTGTATTGCTTTCCATGTTCACTGCGATTGTCATCACACACTGGATACTTACAAAAATAGCAGAGTCGCCAATCGCAGCCCGAACAGAACTCTTCGGCGTAGCACAGAGCAGAGAGGAAAATAATAGCTTCTAACTGTTCTTCTTCTGCTCCAATTCCCGGAACCTGCCCTGACGGACAAGGTCTCTTGCTCCAGCGTCCATGGCAAAGCTGCTGCGATATTGCGATACTCCGCAGAGAGAAAATCCCGCTGCCACTGCACGCTAATCGCCGCCGCTTCGCGAATCTCGCGCGCATCGAACTGTTCGCCATGCACAACGATACCGGAAGCATCGGCAACGGCTGCCTGGCGCTGGTGTTCGGCTTCGTGCCTTGCAATATCCGCTGCACGCTCCACAGCAATCAACTGCGACCCATCACCAGCAATGGCATGCGGATCAATTTCCATCACGGATGACTGCAGCCGCGCCTGGCCGGCAATGCCATTCCCCAGACGTTTGATCGTGGGATTGTATGCACCAAGCGACGCATCCAGATCAGCGGCAGCCCCGTTGAGTATGTGTGATACATCTGCACGCACATCCGCTGCGATCTCACTGTACTCCGTAACGGCTTCCTGCCCGTGGCGGCGCAGGCTCTCTGCAAGATCCCGCACAGACTGTTCACCCTGCGTTTCCTCATCGTAGATGTCCTGTGCGGCAGCGGTTGCTTCCATGGTGCCAAGAGTATGGGCACACACGGCACTGGCAGCAATCGTACGGCACAGAAAAACCTGCGGTGTAACGGTACAGAGCTTCGCAGAGCCAAAAAAATACCCACTCCCAACTCCCTACTCCCCAATCCCAACCCCAATCCCAATCCTACTTCCCCTCCCTCCTCCGAAACCGCAGGAATGTAAACGCATGCGCATGCCGCTCATCCGCCGAATGTTCGATCTGTTCAACGAGCTTCCAGTCATCCTCGGAAAACACCGGGAAGAACGCATCTCCGCCTTCGATAGTCGTATGTACGCGAGTTAGATCGATTTCCGTCGCCAAAGGCAGAGCAGCTTTGTAAACCGCCTCTCCGCCGATAATGCAGACTTTCTCTGCGTCAGAAACCGCATCTATGGCTTCCGAAAGAGAATGGGCAATCTCGCACCCCGGCAGCGGCCGATAGTCCGCTTGCCGTGTGATAACGATATTCCGGCGTCCCGGCAGCACCCGCCCGATGGACTCATGCGTCTTGCGCCCCATGATGACAGGGAACCCCTTGGTCGCCTCATGAAAATGCCGGAAATCATCGGGCAGATCCCATGGAATGTATCCTCCTTTGCCGATGACATTATTGGATGATGCCGCTGCTATGAGGGAAATTTCCATCTACACAGCAATGGGAGCTTTAATATGCGGATGCGGATCATAACCCACAATCTCAAAATCTTCATATGCAAAATCAAATATGGATGTGCGTTCCGGGTTGATACGAAGCTGCGGCAGCACGCGCGGCTGGCGCACAAGCTGCTCCCTGGCTTGCTCCAGATGATTTAAATATAGGTGCACATCGCCGAACGTGTGGACAAAATCCCCCACCTGTAAACCGCACACCTGCGCCACCATGTGCGTAAGCAACGAATACGACGCAATGTTAAAAGGCACACCGAGGAAGATGTCCGCGCTGCGTTGGTAGAGCTGGCAACTCAACTCGCCGTTCGCAACATAAAACTGGAACAGGCAGTGGCACGGCGGCAGAGCCATGCGCCCCTGCGCCGCATTCTCCTTCGGGCTCACGGAAGCGTCCGGGAGCACGGTCGGATTCCACGCCGACACCACGAGACGGCGGGAATCAGGGTTCGTCTGGATTTCATTGATGAGCCAACTGATCTGATCCGTGCCATCAAAATCCCGCCATTGCTTGCCGTATAAGGGCCCCAAATCCCCCGCTTCGGTCGCCCATTCGTCCCAAATGCGCACCTTGTGTTCCTGGAGGTACCGGATGTTCGTATCGCCCCTCAAAAACCACAGAAGTTCATAAATGATCGATCGTATATGGAGCTTTTTTGTCGTGAGAAGCGGAAACCCCTCGCGCAAATTACACCGCAACTGGTAGCCAAAAACACTCTTGGTACCCGTACCCGTGCGATCGGATTTTTCCGTGCCGTTTTTCAGAACATGTTCCAAGAGGTCCAAATACTGGCGCATGAGGCTATGATATAGTATTTGAGTTTTAACGAAAAACCACACAAACTGTACTCATGAGAGTGATTATTATTGCAGCAGGCGATGGCACCCGATGGAAAAACTATTTGGGTGTACCAAAACATCTGGTGCCAATTGATAACGAACCTATATTACACAGAACTGTACGCCTGCTTAAAAAATTGGATATCAATGATATACATATAGTTGGCCCAAATGATGATAGATACCATGTAAGTGACACTCGATTGTATGTACCTGTGAAAAATGCTAAAAACCACGATGCTGTTGAACTACCGCGCAGCAAGCTGCGCGGATTCTAGATGTTCATTGTCATCTGGCGCTGGTTCCTGATGTAATCTTTGACTGAATCGAGGCGCTTGGATCCTACGGTTTCCACGAAATAGCTGTCTGT
>JAAYXY010000114.1 GCA_012515645.1 Candidatus Peribacteria bacterium
ATAAGCTCTACCCCGTGCTCTGCGGTTCATCCCTCAAGAATGTGGGTGTCCAATTATTACTGGATGCGGTGGTGCGCTATCTGCCGTCGCCGTTTGATGTACCTGCGGCAAAAGGCAAGGAAACCGATTCTGGAGAAGAAGTTGAGCGCAAGCCGGATAATGCCGAGCCGTTGGCCGCACTTGCCTTCAAACTCGCGACCGATCCGTTCGTCGGCAAACTCATCTTCATTCGCGTGTATTCCGGCGTGCTGAAGTCCGGTGGTAGCGTGCTCAATTCGCGCACGGGTCGCAAGGAACGCATCGGCCGTCTTGTAAAGATGTATGCCAATACCCGCGAAGAGGTGCAGCAGGCGGAGGCGGGGGATATCGCAGCCGTCATCGGTATGAAGGACGTGCGAACGGGTGATACGCTTTGTGATGAGGCGAAGCCCATTGAGTTGGAAAGCATTACGTTCGCGGAACCAGTGATTCATATTGCGGTGGAACCCAAGACCAAGGCGGACCAAGAAAAAATGGGCATCGCGCTGGGCAAGCTTTCGGAGGAAGACCCGACGTTCCGTGTGCACACGGACGATGAAACGGGCCAGACCGTCATCAGTGGTATGGGTGAATTGCACCTGGATATCATCGTCGATCGCATGCGGCGGGAATTCAAAGTGGAGACGAATGTCGGCAAACCCCAAGTTGCGTACCGCGAGACCATCCAAAAGGAAGTGGATCACGAAGAGAAATACGTCAAGCAGACGGGCGGTCGCGGTCAGTACGGTCATGTCGTCTTCAAACTGATTCCTCAGGAACACGGCAAGGGGTACGAGTTTGTCAACAGCGTCGTAGGTGGCAAGATTCCTCGAGAGTACATTCCAGCGTGCGACAAGGGGTTCAAGGAAGGCATGAACAGGGGCGTGCTCGCGGGTTATCCAATGGTGGACATCAAAGTGGATCTCTACGAAGGTTCCTACCACGATGTGGACTCTTCCGAGATGGCGTTCAAAATCTGCGCGAGTATCGGATTCCAGTCGGCAGCCAAAAAAGCGGACCCCGTTATCTTAGAGCCTATTATGAAGGTGGAAGTGGTGACGCCTGAGGAATTCCTTGGTGACGTGATGGGCGACTTGAACTCCCGTCGTGGCCTGATACAAGGGCAATCCGAACGTGGGAAGGCGAAAGTGGTAGATGCGTTCGTGCCGCTCGCCAACATGTTCGGGTACGCCACGGATATCCGTTCCATGACGCAGGGTCGTGCGAACTACTCTATGGAATTCGCCCACTACGACAAGGTGCCGCGCAACGTCGCGGAGGAGATTATCGCGGTGAGGAGCGGCAAAGGCAAAAGTTGATCGAATAGCATTGCTTGTTTTGAAGTATTTTCTTGACGGGGAATGTATCACTGTGATACAACAATAACACGCTATCTTCCCGATGCCCATGCGTCGATTCACGGAACAATCCTGGCGTACAGATCCACGGTTTGCTGCGCTCTGCTCGGCACTGCTCGCATGCAAATCGCAGGAGGAGGTGGCTCGCTTGCTGCGTGATATAGGCACGCTCGCGGAACTCCAGGCGTGGAGCGAACGCCTGGAAATTGCCAAACAGCTTGCGCGCGGCCTCAGTTATCGCCAAGTGGCGGAAAATACCGGTGCGAGTACCACGACTGTGACGCGCGTTGCGCGGTTTATAGAGAGCGGCGAAGGCGGGTACAGGAAGATGATTCGGGCAAAGAGCGCCGCCAAAAACGATGTGCCGCTGAGTCCAACGGAAAACCTGCAGCAAAAGATGGAGCAGCATCATGCCCATGCCCAAACCCCTCGTGGGGAGAGGCGGGCCTCGATGTTGCAGAAGTACCTCAAATAACAACGCAACATCGTATTCAGCCCCTCCCCATGTGCGGGAGGCTCTGCTGCCAAAAGGCAGCGGAGATTGCGCAATCGGTCTTTCAAACCATAGGAAGGAGTAACAGTCATGTTACCAAATTTTCTTGAGCGAAACGGCGGGCTCATTCGTGCCGTTGCGCAGTGCGTGCGAACCGGCAGGGTGCTCATTGATGCGCACATGAACGAGGAGGCGTTTCATGAAACTCTGCGTCTTAGGCAGGCAGTGTACTTCAGGCGGAGTACGGGGAAGCTCTGGCACAAGGGCGAAGAGAGCGGCTGCGTCCAGTTGGTGCGGGAAATCCGCATCAACTGTTACGGAGACTCCGTCTTGCTGCTTGTGGAACAGGTGGGTGGGGCCGCGTGTCATACAGGCTATCCCACGTGTTTTTACCGACGCCTGGATATGGAAACAGGCCAGTGGGACGTGATCGAAGAACGGGTTTTCGATCCTGATACGGTGTACGGTTTAAAGCAGAAAGGAGGGGCGTAATGCTCCAATTCGCCATTCCCAAGAAGAGTTCGCTCTCCGCTCCACTGCGCCGTTTTCTGGCGATTGCAGGGTACGGTCTCCCCGAAGGGGAAGCCGAGCATACGGAGGCGAACGGTGTGTGTTTTACGGAAGCCGGTCGCCGAAGCATCCCCACGCTCATTGCGCGCGGCGTGTTCCATGCCGGTATCACGGGGTACGACCTGTACCTCAATGCGGGCGAGTCGCTGCGTTCCGTTGCGGAGCTGTGTTTCTCGCGATCCAGCATGCAGCCGACGCGCTGGGTGCTGGCCTGCCGCGAGGGCATGGTATTCGATCGCGGGACGGTGCGGGTGGCAACGGAGCTTCCGTGCCTCGCACAGCGTCTGCTCGACGAAGCGCAGGTGCCATTTCCGTACACCATCGAGGAAATCGATTGTACCGAAGAGCTCTGCGTGCAGGCAGGTCTGGCGGATGCGGTGCTTACCGTAACCGAAACCGGCGCAAGCTTGCGCCGGTACGGTCTGCGCCTCGTGCCCGGATGCGAAGAGCTCCTGGTGAGCACGCCCCGTATCTTTGCGCGTGAGCGCCTGGATCCCGACCAGGAGGAGGTATTGCAACATCTGGCCATTGCCCTCAAGTCTGTTGTGGAGGCACAGGGGAAGGTCATGGTGTCATTCGACATCGATGAGTTACACCTGACGCGCCTGGCACTGGACTGTGCCGTGGCGCCCACAGTGTCTCCTCTAGGCAAACGAGGATGGGTTGCTGTGCAAATCTGCATTCCTCGCGCTTCCTACGGTTGCATGCTGCAGCGCATCATGCAGGCCGGCGGCAGGTCCATTGTGATGCAGAACATCCATGGGTACATGGGCTGATTGCGTTGCCCCGATTCCACCGTTTGTTTCCTAGGGGAAGCAGGCACGGAATCGGGGCTTTTTTTGGTACAATAACAATCGTGCAGCACTCTCCGTACATGCATCGGTGTCTGGAGCTTGCCCAGCGTGGTCGAGGCAGCGTCGGTATCAATCCAATGGTGGGTGCAGTTCTCGTACGCGACGGAAAGATCATCGTAGAAGCGTGGCATAGGGAGTTCGGTGCCGACCACGCGGAACGCGAATTGATCAAAAAATTTGATCAGGATATTCGTCCAACAGATGTGCTCTACGTAAATATGGAACCGTGTTGCCATCATGGGAAAACCCCTCCGTGTACGGAGGTAATTCTTCATCGCGGCATTCGCCGCGTTGTGTTTGGAATGGTTGATCCAAATCCGCAGGTTGCAGGGCAGGGGATTTCCGTGCTGCGCGCTGCCGGTGTCGAGGTCATCGGACCGGTCGAGCGTGCGCGCTGTGAATGGTTCAATAGGGGATTTGTTTCCCTGATGCGGCGGGGGCGCCCGTGGATCACGCTTAAGCGCGCGCAGACGCTCGGGGGGCGCATTGCGCGCGACGACGGTTCTCCCCTTAAAATCACATCGCAAACTCAGGATGCATGGTCTCATCGCTGGCTGCGCTCTCAGCATGATGTACTGATGGTAGGAGTAGAGACGATCATTCGTGATGATCCCTTGTTAACGGTTAGAAACCCGAACACAAAAAGTGATCAATTATCTCCTCTTCGCATCGTGCTGGATCCAAAGATGCGTATACAGATGAATGCCCGGATTCTCTCCCGTGAACTCGCCCCGGGAACCGTGATCATCGCTGGTGGAGGATCGCTAAAGAAGAAGGAGGGGATTCGGAAGCGCGGTGCACGGGTGTGGGAGTGCCCGCTTCAGGGTGGGCTCTTTCAATGGCGTGCACTCTGGAAAATTCTTACGACTCCGCAGGAAAATTTCCATGGTATAGCGAGTATCCTCACGGAAGGCGGTGCAAAGACCTGGCAAGCATTTCAGGCTTCCGGCTCCGTGGATGCTGAGATAGTGCTGGTAGGTTCGTCTTAACCATAGAGAACAATACCGGTGATGATGGTGGATTCCATGGCAAGTGCCAAACCCAGGTACAGCATCATCACTTTCTCTTTGTGTACGATTCCGTAGGCAAGCATTGGGACATGGAAGATCGCGAAGAGTACCCATGTAGCGAGCGAGAGATCTGCCGCGCTGCGAAGGCTGTAGATTTGTGTAATTTGTGGCAGGCTTGCAAATGGGGCTATGACGGATATGAGAAGTACGGATTGGTCGAGTACTTTCCCGGATCTTCGTGGATGCGGCAACGGTGCGAGATGTGGATCCCGCTTGCGGCGGCACAGGTGTAGGAGTTGTATGTGTGGCATTTCTATTTATTATTATACAATAATAATGACAGTTAGACTACCTTTGTTTCTATGGCGTCAGTCTTTCCAGGAGATGCTCTCCCCATTCCATGATGCGCCTTGTCATACGTTGCTTAGGAGGAGGTGCTCCGGTTGATGCGAATGTTTGCACAACGCGAGCAAATGAACGCGATTCGTATGAAATGCGTTGCAAGGTACGCGGTCGTTTGTCGACCACCAGGCCGAACGTGCCGCGTCCAGGGACGCATTGGCCTTCGAAAAACGTGCCGATAACGCTGGCGCCGAAGTAGCGTAATGCAGTGGGGACGGAGCTCGTCGTTCGCCGCATGATCGCATGCCAGGCGGTTGCAGGCGCTCCACCCGTGAAGATGCAGTACAGAGGCTTGCCGCCCAGAAGACCTTTGCGGCGCGCATCGCTGTCTAGGAAGAATGTTCCAAGACAATCGATGAGGTTTTTAAGGTCGGCGGGGACTCCAAAGTTCCAAATTGGCGCAGCAACCACGATGCCATCTGCTGCACGGATGGCATCGCGCACGCGCAGAAGATCAGGTTCGTGCACAAATCCATCGGTGTAGCGCTCCAGTGTGAAGTGCGCGATATGGAGTTCACGCAGTCGAAACATTGTAGTCACACATCCCTGCTGCTCGAGTTCTTTGGCGAAGGTTGTGGCGAGGAATGCGGAATTGCTCGGTTCATTCGTGCCGGCAATGATGATGACAACTTTCATGTGGTAGAGCGTAGCAGAGGGGAGCATTGTGGTGTACACCGGATACGTAGCACATGTTTGCTCTGTTGCAGGAGGGCATCTTATGTTCTGCATATCATTGATGTGGAGGAGCTCATGGTCATTCTGATGGCGTATGTACGAGCATATGCGCAGGAACAATCGGTATTTGACAGACGGCTGGAGCGGCGTTTGGCTGCTATTGACCATTGCACTGAGATTCAATATCTTGTGTCTTTGCCTGCCAAGGCACACAACATTTAGTGTTGTGCTCGTTTTTCCTCCTCATCAGTATGCAATCCACGGCAGCGGCAAAAAAGCACCAGCAGCACACGCAGACATCCAGTGCCATAGGCCGTGGAATGAGTGTGCGTCGCATCTGGACATCACCGGGTCAGGACCCGCTCGAAACGGTGCAGTATGAGAGGCGTATGAGCCGCATTGTCAATACGAATGGCTCCGTGGTCTTTGAAATGGCCGATGCGGAGATACCGGCTGCGTGGAGCCAGGTGGCGACCGATATCATGGTGAGCAAGTACTTTCGCAAGGCAGGAGTGCCGCAGTACGATGAGCGCGGCGAAGTGCTCCGGGACGATCAGGGCAACGTGCTCACGGGGCCGGAACGTTCTGTTAAACAGGTGGTGCGCCGCATGGCGGGGTGCTGGAGGCACTGGGGCGAGCAGTACGGATACTTCGAAACGCCACAGGATGCGCAGGCGTTCGAAGATGAAATCTCGTACATGATGGTGCACCAGATGGCGGCTCCCAACAGCCCACAGTGGTTCAATACGGGGTTGGCGCATGCATATGGAATCACAGGGGTTCCGCAGGGGCATTACTACTGTGATCCGAGTACGGGGGAGGTGTGCCAGAGCCAGGATTCTTACACTCATCCGCAGCCGCATGCGTGCTTCATCCAGTCGGTTTCCGATGATATGGTGAATCCAGGCGGCATTATGGATCTGTGGACGCGCGAAGCCCGTCTCTTCAAGTTCGGTTCGGGTACCGGAACGAACTTCAGCAGCATCCGCGGCGACGGCGAGCCGCTTTCGGGTGGAGGCAAGAGTTCGGGACTCATGAGTTTCCTCAAAATCGGCGATCGTGCGGCGGGAGCCATTAAATCCGGCGGCACGACACGCAGGGCGGCAAAGATGGTGTGCCTGAATTTAGATCACCCCGATATCGAGGCGTTTGTGGATTGGAAAGTCCGGGAAGAAAAAAAGGTAGCCGCACTGGCGGAGGCCGGTTACGACATCGATTTCAATGGCGAAGCGTACCAGACGGTTTCTGGTCAGAATTCCAATAATTCCGTTCGTGTGCCGCATGCGTTCTTCGAAGCGGTGGAGAATGACAGGGAGTGGCATTTGTACTGGCGCACCGAGTGCGCTCGTGCCGCCAAAGAAGGTGAGGATCCATCTCCTTGCAAGACGCTGCGTGCCCGGGAACTCTGGGAGAAGATTGGCTACGCGGCGTGGGCATGTGCCGATCCCGGTGTCCAGTACGATACGACGATCAACGACTGGCACACCTGCCCGGCGGATGGCCGGATTAATGCCAGTAATCCGTGTAGCGAATACATGTTTCTGGATAACACTGCATGTAATTTGGCGTCCTTAAACCTCCTCACATTCTACGATCAGGAGCACGGCACGTTCATGGTGGAGGAGTTCCGCCATGCAGTGCGCCTGTGGACGATTGTGCTGGAAATTTCGGTGCTCATGGCGCAGTTTCCCAGCGAGGAAATCGCGCGTTTGAGTTACGAATTCCGTACATTGGGGTTGGGGTACGCCAACATCGGCGCCGTTCTTATGCGCATGGGAATTCCATATGATTCCGAAAGTGCCCGAGCATTGTGCGGTGCTATCACGGCGATACTCACAGGGGAATCGTATGCCACATCCGCAGAAATGGCGCAGCATCTGGGGGCTTTTTCCGGGTTTCAGCGCAATCGCGATGTGATGCTGCGTGTCATCCGCAATCACCGCCGTGCTGCGTACAATGCGCCGCGCGGCGAGTACGAGAAGTTGCACATTACGCCCATGGGCATCGATCCTGCATTCTGCTCGGAGAGCTTGCTTATGGCGGCGAAGGAGTGCTGGGACCGTGCGCTCGCGCTTGGCGAGCGGCATGGATACCGCAACGCGCAGGTTTCTGTCATTGCGCCCACCGGAACCATCGGGCTGCTCATGGATTGCGACACCACGGGCGTGGAACCGGACTTTGCTCTCGTGAAGTTCAAAAAACTCGCGGGAGGCGGTTACATGAAGATCGCCAACCAATCCGTGCGGCCGGCGCTGGAAACCCTGGGATACACGCAGCAGCAAGTCAGCGACATCATGCAGTATGTTATGGGTTCGTTGCGATTGGAAGGTGCGCCGCACATCAATCGCGAATCCCTCAGGGCGAAGGGCTTTACGGATGAAGGCATCGCGAAAGTCGAAAAACAGCTGCCACAGGTTTTCGAACTGCGCTTTGCATTCAATCGCTGGGCTCTGGGCGACGATCTGTTACAGCAACTGGGATTCACAGCACAGCAGTACGAAGATCCCGTTTTCGATGTACTCACGGCGCTGGGGTATACAGAGCAGGAAATCGAAGAGGCGACAGTCGCCATTTGCGGCCATATGACCGTAGAAGGTGCGCCGCATCTGAAAGAGGAACATCTGCCAGTCTTCGATTGCGCCAGCCAGTGCGGGAAAATCGGCAAACGATTCATATCGGCGGAGGGGCACATCCGTATGATGGCCGCAGCCCAGCCGTTCATCTCGGGTGCCATCAGCAAGACGATTAATCTTCCCAGTGATGCCACAGTCGAAGACATCAAGAGCGCCTATTTCCTGAGCTGGAAACTCGGTCTGAAAGCGAATGCGCTCTATCGTGACGGCTGCAAGCTGAGTCAGGCGCTCAGTAGCAAATCTGATACCAAGAAAGCTGAGAAGAACGAGGCTGTGCAGACGGTTGTAGAAATCAAAGAGGTAATCAAAGAGGTGCCACGGCGCCGTAAGCTCCCCGATGAGCGCATGGCCATAACGCATAAAATGGAAGTGGCGGGGCATGAGGCGTATGTCCACGTTGGACTCTATGAAGACGGCACTCCCGGTGAGATCTTCATCAAGATGAGCAAAGAAGGATCTACGCTCTCTGGTGTCATGGATACGCTGGCGCTGAGTATTTCTATGAATTTGCAGTACGGCGTACCCATGGAAGTGCTTTGTCGCAAGCTGGTACACACTCGTTTCGAACCCATGGGTATGACGGGGAACCGGGAAATCCCCATGGTCACGAGCATCATGGATTACCTTGGTCGCTGGTTAGCTCTCAAGTTCTTATCGAAGGATAAAGCGAAGCAATTACACAATGCAGAATTGGTGGAAAAGGCATACGAAGAAGGCAGTAAGAGCAAAGATGCTTTTGCAATGCGCTTGCCAGTAGTGGACGAAGGAGGCGCCGTTGCGTCTGTGGAGGTGTCGCAACGCGCATCGTCGCAGGTTATGGAAGAATCGCGCGGAGTTAAAACACCTCTTTCGAGTAGGGAACAAGCGAAACTCCAGGGATTTACGGGTGCGATCTGTGCAGGGTGCGGCTCCGTGCGTATGAAGCGTAATGGCAGTTGCGAAGTGTGCCTGGATTGCGGGGCCACATCGGGGTGCAGCTGATCGCAAGTAGAACATTTGCAGCAGCGCCGGTATGATCATTGTATGTCTACATGGCTCGATGTCCTTCCTTCTCGCGAGCGGCAGAAGCTCCGCGAAATGCGCATGCGCAGCCCCGCGGAGTATGCCAAGCTCCGCGAACGTATAAAGAGCGTGGAACAGATCACGGAGGAAATGCAGTACAACGAGTACGTTGCCGAACTCAAATTCGCGCTCGCTACAGAGCCTGCGGTGCGCGATGCCCTCAAAGATCGTATTGCGGACGATCTGCGTGAGCAGGGTATAGAAGCGGTCATGGAGCATGTACCAGATGCGCAGCGCGCAGCTGTCGAAAGCGGTCGATTCACCGTATCGTTAGAATCGCATCCACAGACTCGCCGCGAAACCTTAGCAGTCTTGCCAGAGGGAGATATTCAGGAAACATTGCCAATCGTATCCGCGCTCAGTGAAAAGTATATACAGCAATTTATCCAGTCGCTGCAGAACGAGTGAGTATCATTCTCTTAGACCGAGATGAACAGCATGCCGAAGGCGCACAGCAGGAAGAAGTAACGCATGGGCTGCAATCCTAGAATTTCCATGGAATACTTTTCAAGTGGTAATATCAAAAGAGCCCTTGCAAAAGCGAAGAAAGATGAATAAATAGGTTGAACAGGCGTACACCCGCGATTTCAATATTTTGGCTAACTGATCAAAAAATATGTTCGAAAGCCCCAAGATTGTCATCAGGTGCGGCTCGATTGCGAATGTGTTTGCCACAGAGCTCACAGGCGTGCACCAGGACAAATCCTTTTCGTGACTCCTGGTCGAGGCCGGTAGGACGCATCATCCCGCCACAGGGAGATGCACGGTCGCCGGGACCGTCCCTGTCAACATGCTTGCTCCACAGGCAGTGTGGGCAGTGGTTGCGGTAACCCCCGTTTGTCAGGGGCTCCACATGTTTGCCGCAGTGTTCGCAGACAAACGGTTCTTGGCGGGCAATGAACACCATTTATGTATTGAAGCGGAAATGCATCACGTCTCCATCCTGAACAATATAATCTTTGCCTTCGCTGCGCAGTTTGCCGGCTTCTTTGGCTTTCTGTTCTCCGCCGTATCGGACGTAGTCTGCATAGGCGATGGTCTCTGCACGTATGAAGCCTCTCTGGAAATCCGTATGGATCACGCCTGCCGCTTCCGGCGCCGTGGATCCGCGGACGATGTTCCATGCGCGCACTTCCTGGGGGCCTGCGGTGAAGAACGTGATGTATCCCAGTGCGTCATACGCAGCACGGATGAGTTGTGAAAGGCCGGAGTCCGTCTGGATGTCTGCGAGGTATTCCCGCCGCTCATCCGGCGTTAAATCCTGCAGATCTTCCTCGATTTTCGCGCAGATGAGCACAAGTTGTTCGTTTTCCGTAAGGCCGATTTCTTTCTTGATTTCGCGCGGATCACTGTTGGCCAGTTGTTCTTCGGAGACGTTGATTGCGTACAGGATTGGTTTTGCGGTGAGCAGGGGAGGCAGGCGCTTATATACGGCATGCTCTTCCTTGGCCAGTACCAGTGTCGCCGCGAGTCCGGCATTCTCGAGGTGGTGCTTGTATTTCATGAGCAACGTCAGTTCCTGCTGTTTTTCCGCATTGCCGGTTTTCGCGGGCCCCTGGGTTTTTTCGATGCGCTGCAGAATAGTTTCCATGTCTGCAAGGATGAGTTCTGTTTCGATGGTTTCGCGGTCGCGTTTGGGTTCTATACTGCCATCGACGTGCACGACGTTCCCGTCGAGGAAAGCGCGGACGACATGGCAGATGGCATGGACTTCGCGAATTGCTGCCAGAAACTGGTTACCCAATCCTTCGCCCTTGCTGGCCCCTTTGACGAGTCCGGCGATATCCACGAATTCCACGGCTGCGGGGATGACTTTTGCAGGATGGACGAGTTCCGCTAATGCCAGAAGCCGTTCGTCGGGCACAGCCACAATGCCCACATTAGGATCTATAGTGCAGAACGGATAATTTGCCGACGGAGCACCGCGAGATCCAGTGAGAGCATTGAACAAAGTGGATTTCCCCACATTCGGCAGACCGACAATACCTATGCGTAGTGCCATGAGGTGTAGTGTGCAGGTGCTGCTTCTTGAGTGCAATTGGTACTGTCTGATATTGACAGAAAGTATGAAATAATCTATTTTATTCTTCTCTTCTTTTGCAGTCAGTTCAGCCAGTTGTCATGAAACTTTGGACAATACGGGTCATTATCGTGCTTCTGCTGCTCATCCAGGTACCGGTGCTCCCCGCACTGGCGTCGGCGTTTCCCGATGTGCAGGGGACGGGGTATGAGCGCGCATATACTTCATTGGCAGCGGAGAATATCATTACGCAAGGGCGCCCCTACGAGACGCTCAATCGGGCGGAAGCGCTCAAAATTGCGGTGATGGCGAATAGCCAAATGGCCCAGAGCGCACAGCAGTACAGTACGCATGGTATTCAGGAACAGCTCTTTAAGGATGTAGGTACAAATGACTGGTTCACACCGTACGTTCACGCCGCGTTTGCCAAGGGGGTGGTGACGGGTTACGGTGACGGGACATTCCGTCCTGGTCGTCTGCTGAGCACCGAAGAGGCTGTGACGATCCTTCTGCGCAGCGCAGGGGAGCGCGGCAGTGGCGGGGCCGCAATGGGTTCGCCCTATATTCAGAATGCGGATAGCCAGTGGTACACGATGTACATCAATGCGGCAATTCGGCGCAATCTGATCGAGAACCGCGGGCGGATGCTCTTGGGGGCCGCAATATCTCGCGGGCAGTTTATAGAGATGGCGTACAGGTTACATGTGATCAACCGAAGCGGCGACGCACGATATGCTGAAACAGCGGACAGTAGTGCCGCGCCGGTCATCGTGTCTGCTGCGCCAGCGGCGCAGCGACCGGCGGTTTCCATCCATGCGCCGCAGCCGCAGACGTTGGCAACGCCGCTCCAGCAGCGTCCACAGTACGCATCCGAGCGCTATTTTGCCGTAACCGTTCCCAGTGTCGGTATTACCGACCTTCCTGTTTCGCGTCCAGTGGATCCGTTCAGCAAAGAGGGCATTCTGGCGCCTCTCAAGCACGGCGTCGGTCATTTATTCAGCTATCCCGGCAGCGGTGGCAAAGTGATGATTTATGGGCATTCCAGCGCATATCCTTGGGATGTGTCTTCGTATACCAAGATTTTCCGTACCATTAATAATCTGAGGGCGGGTGATCGCATTTACGTGACGTACGACGGAACATTCTACGTCTATGAAGTGACATTCGGTGAGGCGATTCTCGCATCGGATACGAGCCGTTTCCAGGATAACGGCCAGGGAGAAGAGTTGATTCTCTATACCTGCTGGCCTCCAGACAGCATCACGCAGAGGTACCTGGTGCATGCGATACCGGTGCAGACGATAGCGTTGCAATAAAGAGGCTGCATAGGACGGAGTTCTAGCCGATGCGCCGCAGGATTTCGCGATCCACAAATTCCCGCTGTCGGCCATATGTCAGTCTGCTGAGTTGCTTGTAGGCTTCCGCTGCCTGTTCATCTTTGGGATACGTGGTATCCAACCACGGGCGTGGCACTTCGATGCTGAATGGCCGTGACGGTTGGCCGTTGATGCTCAGCTTCATACAGGCTTTAAATGCCTCCAGATTCACCAGGTCCTGTTCCGAAAACACCGGTGCCATTTCTTTAGCGCACACTTCGGCATCCTGCGGACCGATTTTGTGGAACATCATGGTGCCTACGTTGCCAAACACCGCACCCTTCAAACTGACACCGCCCGTGAGTTTGTCCTGCTTTTCCAGCTGGTCTAAGTACTGATGCGCCAGGATGAGACCCAGACGGTACTTGCGGGCTTCGGAGAGAATAGATTCTATGGAGTCCGTCACGAAGTTCTGGAATTCGTCGATGTAGAGGAAGAAATCCCTGCGCCGCTCCGCGTCCATCTGCTGCCTGCGCATGGCGGCCACCTGGATTTTGCTCACGACAATCATACCGAGGAGTTGCGCGTTGATGTCCCCAATAAGACCTTTACTCACATTCATGAGGATGATCTTGCCGCTGTTCATGGCTTCGGCGATGTCGAAGGCGCTCTTCGTCTGTCCTACGATGTTGCGGATGAGCGTATTGGTGTAGAACTGACCGAACTTAGCGGCAAAGTAGGGGATCATTTCCGCTTTTTCCCTCTGGCCTGTCATGGCCATTTGTTTCTCCCAGAAACTGCGGACGATGGGGTTCTTTACTTTGCTGACTTTGTAGCGTTGCCATTCTTCATCTGTGAAGAGTTTGACGAGATCCGTAATGGCGCCGCCCTCATCATCGTCGTCCATGAGTGTAAGGCACCCGTTGCGGAAGTAGTCCTGTATGCGTGGACCAAACACTTCATTGCCGAACATTTTGACCATCATGTTCATGGCATCCAGGGCAATGAGGTCTTTTTCCTCCGGCGTTTTACCTTCCAGGAGGTTGAGACCCATGGGGCGTTCGGTGTCCGCCGGATTGAAGTAAATGACGTCATCTGCCCGTTCTCGTGGGATGTATGGCATCAGATCTTCGATCAGCGATCCATGCGGATCCAAGACGCACACGCCCATGCCATTATGGAAATCCTGTCGTGCCATGATCTGGACTGCGGAAGATTTGCCAGTACCCGTTTGCCCGATGATGTAGAAGTGCCGAAAACGGTCTTCGTGACTCATATGCACCTTGCGCTTTTCGCCGCGGTGCATGTTGGTTCCCAGGAATAGACCTTCTTTCGGTGTATCCTTGGGCGCGGTGGCGATTTTAGATTTTTGCCATTTAATCGTCTCCACCTTGTTGTATTTGATGTTGGGTAGGTGGAAGAAGCTGGCGAGTTCGGCTGTGCCCAGGAGCATGCGGTGTGACACGCATGCTTGCAGCAGGGACCGTCGGGGATTCCTGCGTATAAAATTGCGCAGAATAATGCCGCGCCGGACGATTCTGCCCGTGCGGAGACTGTTGCCGCGTACATCGCTGAACTGGCCGTACGCGGCGAGGATGGATTGCAGGAGCGTGTGGGCTCTCTGTGCTTTGGCGGCGGAGGTGACGACGCGTATGGTGCAGTAAAAGCCGGGTGAACTGGCTTTCTCATCCACGGATTTACTATATTCCTCCACCATCTGCGAAACGCGCTCATTACCCTGTTTGGCTTCTAAGGCGATGCTGTCGCTACCGCGCGCAAACAGGTCAAAGACAGCCGAGACCCATGTGAGAGGATGGATCAGACTGCGATGCCTCTGTTGGGGATTGATGAGTTTACCAGCTTCTTTCTGTAATTTTTGCTGCCAGCCGGCCCTGGCGGGACGCAGTATGAGCTGCACCGCAGCGCCTTCGCTCACATCGAGTTTGGAAAATGCATTGGTAATGGTGCTAAGTGGATCGCTCTTGAGGTGCTGGTATGTGCGGAACACGGCTGTATACGGTTTTGTGGGCAACAGGACTTGTGCCGCGGCAACGGAATTTTTCGTGAAGATATTGTAGTCCTCCACTTCGTCGATCACGGTATCCGGGTAGAAGGACGTAATTTGTTTTTCGATGAGTGGCGCAATGGAGCGTGGACAAACGACGAAGAAGAGGATTTCACCATCCAGTGCGGCATATTCCAGAGCAAAGGCAGGCTGCCCGCGCCAGAATCGGTGCAGCGAAGCATCGTAGAGAGCGTGAAGCGACTGGAAGAGGTGCTCCATAACTCCCAGAACCTCGCGGAAGTCCTGTCCAGATGAATACCGTTCTGACTCTGCCTCTTTATCCTCTTTGTTCTCTTTAATGGGTACAAGCAGTTGCAGGAACGTCAGGTCTTCTTCCCGCCGCCGATCAGCGCGTAGACGCAGGAATGCGAGGCAGCTCCAGATGCCCGCGAGTGCAGCGGCAACGCCACCTGTGATGAAGAGGAAATCCTGCATAAATGTATCCTACCATTCTACCAGAAATGAGGCTGCACTTCACTGTTGTTTGCGCAGATCGTTCACCATTTCTATGAGCATTTTTACCGTCATCTGGCTTTTGATAAAGAAACCGTCTGCTCCCAACTCTTCCCCGCGCCGCCGGGTATGTTCGTCTCCTAAGTTCGTCAGGATGATAATGGGGAAACTGCGCTTATCGCGTGGATACTGCTCCATGACGTCAAAACCGTTCTTCCCGGGCATATTGATGTCGAGGAGCAGAGCATCGGGCAGTTGTTGGCTGAGTGCTGCGAGTGCTTCATCCCCATTGGCGGATGTGCGCACCTCATAGCCTTCTATAGTGAATTTCTTCTTGAAGACTTCCCGGAGTACGGGGTCGTCTTCCGCGAAGAGGATGTTTCCCTTGCTCTGCATCACCCTCTACTATACTCCGTTTGCCGCGTTTGCATAACATGTAGGGCAATAATATGCACTATGATGCAACCGAGATGCGGGTGTAAGCGGTGACTGCAGCATCCCCGAGGAACTGGGCGACGGTCTTTTGGGGATCTTTGGCAAAGGGCTGGGTGAGGAGCGCATTCTCTTCCCGG
>JAAYXY010000115.1 GCA_012515645.1 Candidatus Peribacteria bacterium
CGTCGATCTGCTGGGCGCTCCCGTTGGATCATGGTGGCATGCTATCGCCATCCTGATCGTACCTTCGCTCTTCTATGTTGTTGGGGGTTTCTGGCTTCTTTCTACACTCTTCGGCAGCAAGCGCTGCACAAAGGAGCGTGGGCGCCTGGTGCGAACAGACAAGGTTGTGTTGCATCGTGCAATTGCGTCATAGAGGTGTAGTCCCGTAGGCTGCTACAACTATGCGCCACCCGCTCCCCGTTTTTTCGAGAATCACCATTGGCATTCTTGCCGTATCGCTGCCATTTTTGGCGCAGGCGGCACCGGATTTTGGCAGTGCTCCCACGATTGAACGTGGCGTGTTTATCAGGGGTGCTATGCAGGTACTCAGCATCAGTGCGCCGCAGCGGTCTGCGTATTCCGTGCCGTACGCGCGGGTGCCTAATGCATTGTTGCCTTATATTCAGAAAGCCCATGAACGCAACGCTTTGGGAGCGTTCGGTGCCAATCTGTACCTGGCGCAGCCCATCACCCGTGGCCAGGCACTACGATTCGTAGTGGAAGTGATGGACAAGCAAGGGAGCGGGGACGTGCAGTTCCGTGATGTGCGTAGCGGTTCTATGGAAGAGAGCGCCGTCCAGGTTGCTATAGAAGAGGGGTGGATGGATCCGCTCAGCAATACGTACTTTGGTCTGAATAGGTTGCTGAGTGCGGAACATGCTCGCGAATTCCTGCAGCGTGTGTTGGGTGAGGCGCCGAGCGAGGCGCTGCAAACAGAGCAAACCCCCGCAGTGCAGGTCTATCTGCGACCAACGCGGACACAGGAGTCCGTAGCAATTCCGAACGCATCGCTGCTCAATACGGTTTGGCAAGTGATACATACAGATTTTCTGTATCAGGAGCAGATCGATGAACAGGAGGCGACGTACAGTGCACTGGAGGCGATCGTGGAAAGTCTGGACGATCCGTATTCGCGGTTCATGCGCCCCGCGAGCGCCCGGAATTTCCAGACGCAGATTGACGGGCAGCTCTCGGGCATCGGAGCGCAGGTAGAAATGCAGGGAGATTTTCTCACCATCGTTACTCCGCTTACCGGCTCGCCGGCGGAGAAAGCGGGTCTCAAACCCAATGATCGCATTCTCACGGTGGATGGCCAGAGTATTGTAGGCATGGATCTTCTGGAAGCAGTGGAGAAAATACGTGGTCCCAAAGGATCGCAAGTACAGCTCACGGTGGAGCGAAACGGTTCCTCATTCACGGTGACGGTTGTGCGCGACGAAGTACGGGTACCCGAAATAGCCATCAGCTGGCAGGGTGATGTCGCCATTGTGAAGCTTATGCAGTTTGGTCGTTTGACCGATACTGAATTACGTGGCTTCATGGTGCGTGTTCAGGAACAGGATCCCAGCGGGATTGTCCTCGATCTTCGCAATAACCCCGGAGGTTTGTTGCATGCGGCGAATATTGTCCTCAGCAATTTCGTGCCGAAGGGCAGTACAGTGGCAATTATTCGGTCACGCGGGAACGAACACAAGGACACCACGGAAGACGCGCCGACGATTCATGCAGGCGTTCCAGTGGTTGTGTTGGTGAATGCTGGTTCTGCGAGCGCTTCGGAAATCGTCGCAGCGGCGTTGCAGGAGTACGGTCGTGCGCGTGTTGTCGGGGAGCAGACGTTCGGTAAAGGAACTGTGCAGGAGGTACTGGAATTCACCGATGGCTCCGGTATCAAACTGACGATTGCTGAGTGGTTCACGCCGAAGGGGAACAAAATCGACGGTAGCGGCGTCAATCCGGATACCGTGGTGCGTTATGAGAGCGATCGTGATGTGCAGTTACTCAAAGCACTGGAGCTCTTGCGGTACTAATACCGCTCACATGTTGCTGTAGAACTGTTTCTTCCGGTTGATGGCGCGATGCTCCTCGCGCTTCAGTGCACGCTGCCGTTGCAGGCGCTTTGTCGGTTTCTTGCGGTATGTGGAACGTGTGCGGAGGGTTTTGAGAATGCCGGTTTGCTGTACCTGCTTCTTCCAGCGCTGGAACAAGCTGTCATTGCTCTCGTCACCTTTTCTGTGGGCGTGAATGGCCATAGCAGGGGGCAGAGTATGGTAGGTGCCCACAGACTGCAAGGATATTTTGCGCGAAAGAATTGGCGCGTGGCACATCACAATGCTTTTGGCACAATGCAGCCTGGCTGTATGATCGGGGCAATGATAGATCTTTCCCATGCATGTACGGTTGCAATGGAAGCTGCCCAGTCCGCCGGTCAGCGGATTCAGCAAGGGTATGGCGAAGAGCTGCATATACAGGTCAAATCCGCTCCGGTTGACCGCGTGACGCACATCGATACAGAGGCACAGGCGGCGATAATGGACATTATCAGGGCGGCGTATCCGGACCATGCCATTCTGGGTGAAGAGGGGGAACAGGAGAGAAGAAGCTCTTCTCAATCGGCATATCGCTGGGTGATCGATCCGCTGGATGGCACATCGAACTTTATCCAGCGTCTGCCGCATGTGGGTGTCTCTATTGCTCTGCAGTACCAGGAACAGACGGTGTTTGGCCTACTCTTTTTTCCGGTACTGCAGCAAATGTATACCGCTACGCATGGCGGTGGAGTGTTCTGCAACGGTGTGCCAATACAGATACATGATTGTACGGATATGGCACAGGCATTCATAGCAGAGATTTTCTCTGATCGCGACGCAAGCGGGAGACAGGTAACCTATCCGCCTGGGTTGGCATTTCGCAAGTATGGCAGTGCCATTACGTCCTGCGCGTACCTCGCAGCCGGACATGTGCATGCCGTTGCGTTGCACTGCCACCTGTGGGATATCGCTGCGGCGGAGCTCCTGATCCGGGAAGCAGGAGGGAGGGTGGAATGGTCGTGCGATGTGCCGGGTGACGAGCGTGGAGCGCTAACCTTTTTCGCAGCAGTTCCTGGTATATTCGCGGAATTCCGGGAAATGGCGGCAGCACAGTATGCTGCGTTATCCGGAGGCGGAGAAGAAGCGAAGGCCTGATGGATTGCAGTTACCTACACTGCTTTTGTATGCACAGTGGTTGTATATTCCTGAATTTGGCAGCACGGCACCATTGCCCGCGGCCCCTTTTTTCCCTAGAATCCTCCAAGATATGCCCAAAGACGCCTATAACGCCGAACAAATCCAGGTACTGGAGGGCTTAGAACCCGTTCGGAAACGGCCCGGAATGTACATTGGTTCCACTGATGTGCATGGCTTGCACCATTGCGTGTACGAAATCGTAGACAATGCGATCGATGAAGCGATGGGCGGTTACTGCACGGAAATCAAAGTTATGCTTCACGATGATGGCTCTGTGAGTGTGGAAGATAACGGACGAGGTATTCCGGTTGATATGCACCCGAAACTGAAAAAACCCGCA
>JAAYXY010000116.1 GCA_012515645.1 Candidatus Peribacteria bacterium
GAAATCAGTCTTCAGATTTCAGCTTACAGTAGAAGCTAAATAACATTCTACCTATTTCATCTATTTGTGCTTCCAGGAGTGTCGCATCTTTCTTTGATGCATATCCCAACTCGCATGCCAGTATCCTCTGTGTTTCAAGCTCTGCAAGAGATCCTTTTGCTATTAATAGAAAATTCAAAAATTCTTTTTCCGTTGTTCGCTGACTTCCCTCAGCAATGTTCGACGGAACTGATACTGCCGCTCTGCGCATCTGGGATGTCAGGCCAAATTTTTCATCATCCGGGAATGATTTTGTGAATTGATATATTGCTTTCGCCAACTTTACAGATTTTTGCCAGAATACTAATTTTTTATAATCCACACTCTTTCGCTTCGTTCTGATTTCTGACTTCTGATTGCTCATATCTCATAATACCCCCTATACCACTCCACAAACCGCGGCACGCCCTCCTGAATCATGGTTTTGGGCTGGAAACCGAGCATGTTCTGCGCCTTGGAGATGTCCGCCGAAGTCGCGACCACATCGCCCGGCTGCATCGGGAGGAACTCTTTTTCCGCTTCTTTGCCGCAGGCCACCTCCACCATGCGCACGTACTCCATCAATTCCTCCTGCCTGCCGCAGCCAAGATTAAAGAGCTCGTACGGATAGTTCTTATCAATCGAAGCGATGATGCCTGCGACAATGTCGTCGACGTACGTGAAGTCCCGCTGCATCTTCCCGTGGCCGAAAATCGGCAGTGATTTTCCGTGCAGGAGTGCATCTGCAAAGATGAAGAGTGCCATATCAGGACGTCCCCACGGTCCGTATACGGTAAAAAACCGCAGCCCTGTAAGGTGGAGCCCGTATGTGCTGTGGTAGGTGTACGCCATCAGTTCATTATCTTTCTTCGTCATTCCGTAGATGGATTCCTGCCTGTCCGTACGATGCTCCTCGCTGCTTGGCAGTTCCTTATTGTTCCCGTACACGGAACTGCTGCTTGCATAGACTACCCCCGGGATGCCCTGCAGGCGCGCCTCGTCGAAGATATGGAACGTGCCTTTGATATTCGTATCCACGTACTCTTGCGGGTGCTCAAAACCGTATCGCACCCCTGCCAAAGCGGCCAGATGGCAAACACGATCCACTCCTGCCATGTGCTTCTGCACGGTTGAACGATCCAAAATGTCGCCCCGCACCATCGTGAAATTCGGCAGGTGCTCCAGTTCAGCTGCACGCGCCTCTTTGAGCGCAGGGTCGTAATACGGAGAAAAATTATCCAGACCGATCACTTCGTCGCCCCGTTCACACAATGTTTTTGCAGTATGGAATCCGATGAATCCGGCAGCACCGGTAAGAAGGATTTTCATGAGAATGCACGGGGAACTTCAGCAAATAGCTTTCAGCGTTTTTGCGAAGGAGTAAAGCATTCCGAAGAATATTTCCCAACCCCAATCCCACTCCCCACTCCCTATTCCCTAGTCCCTACTCCCTATCCCCACCCCATAATACTCCAGCCCGGCCTTCTTCGCCTCGTCCGGATCATAAACGTTGCGCCCGTCAAAGAGCGCCGTTCCCCTCATCGCCGCTTTTATATCCTGCATGCCGATACCGCGGAACACATCCCACTCCGTGAGGAGAATGAGGGCATCTGCGCCGCGCGCGGCCTCCAGCGGCGACGATGCGAACATGACTTCCTGTGGCAGAATCTCCCGGGCGTTATCCATGGCGATGGGATCGTAGACCTGCACCTTATGATTTCCTTTGAGCAACATATGAATGAGATCCAGGCTCGGCGCCTCGCGCATATCGTCTGTCTTGGGCTTGAATGTAAGACCCCACACACCAACAGTAGATCCTTCCGGCAAAGCATTGAGGAGCTTTTGGAAGAAGTACATACGCTGAGATTGGTTAATATCATGCGTAGCATCAACGAGCGGCAGAGGAACATTGAAGTGCCGACTCATCGCGATCAGCGCTTTAACATCCTTGGGGAAACAGCTACCGCCGTACCCGATGCCGGCATGTAAAAACCGCGAACCGATGCGACCGTCTAGCCCCATACCATGGGCGACATCGCGGATATTGGCACCCGTGACGTCGCAAAAACGAGCAAGCATATTGACGAAAGAAATCTTGTTCGCCAAAAAGGCGTTACTGGCATATTTGACCAGCTCCGCGCTCTCGCGGCTCATGTGCACGAGTGGCTTGCCGGTACGCACGAGTGGCTGGTAAATGTCGTCCATGAGCTCCGTGGCCCAATCATCGCCATTGATGCCCACAATGATCCTATCGGGGTTCATGGTGTCTTTGATTGCCGATCCTTCACGCAGGAACTCGGGATTGGAAACCACAGGTACACGCAGCTGCGCGCCACGTTCCGCGAGAATCGCGGCAATGCGCTGCTCGCAATCCTGACCAGTACCCACGGGCACCGTGGATTTGTTCACGAATACCAAATCATGATCCGCATGCCGCGCCACCGTTTCGGCGACAGTGAACACTGCACGAAGGTCAGCGGTGTAATCCTCGTTGGGAGGCGTGGCCACGGCAGAAAACACCACGGACGTTTTGGGCAACACCTCGGTGATATCCGTAGTGAAAGAGAGGAGCCCGCTGGCAATCGTGCGCCGGAGAACTTCTTCCAGACCCGGCTCATAGATGGTCGGCGTGCCGGACTGAAGCGTGCGCACTTTGCGTTCGTCGATATCCACTCCTGCAACGGTGTGCCCCAACTCAGCGAAGCACACGGCGCTCACCAAACCGACGTATCCGGTTCCGACAACAGTAAGGTGCATGGGAAAGAAGTGTAGCCACCGGCGTTCTCTTTGTCATTAGTACAAATGGAGCTTTTGTATGAGGTCAAAGACGTAAAGTTTGAGCTGTAAGCTTGGAGTCGTAAACTTTGAGTAGAGATGAGTTGAATGTTGTATTCTTTCCACTCAAAGCCCTCTACTTATAACGCATGACTCGTAACATTCTCGTCACCGGCTCCATTGCATACGATGTATTACTGCACTGCGAAGCATCATTCGCACGCGGATTGGCAGCGCAGGATGTCCAAAAACTCTCCTTGGCATTTTTGGCACAGCACTACGCCCGCCACCATGGCGGCACCGGCGCCAATATCGCCTGGAACCTGCGCCTGTTGGGCGCAGATGCACTGCTCGTCGCAACAGCAGGCTTAGACGGTGGACCGTACGCGGAGCTCCTGCGCGAACGCGGCGTGGACACGGCGTTCCTGGAACAGCATTCCGATGCCGTCACGGCAACCGCGATCATCGCAACAGACGATGCTGAACGGCAAATCACGTTCTTCCATCCCGGAGCGGATGCGCTGGGCACATGGCCGCAAGAAGCGCTGCAGCAGCAATAGGTCGCCTATGCAATTGTAAGCCCACGCGACGTGCACATGATGCAGACGGCAATGGCGTGGTGTAAGGAAAACGGCATACCCTACGCGTTCGATCCGGGACAGCAGCTGCTCGCGTTCGGCGACGATGACCTGCGCCGCGCAATCCGTAATTGCAGCGCGCTCATCGTGAACGATTACGAATGGGGGCTGCTGGCAACCAGGCTCAAATACGGCGAAGATGACATTCTGAAAACAGGAGCGCAGCTGATCATCACACGGGGAAGCGACGGCGCTTCTCTGTACGTCGCAGGACAACAGTTGGATATCCCCGCGTGCACACCGGAACGCGTCGTCAATCCTACCGGAGCCGGAGACGCCTTCCGCGCAGGCTGGCTGGCAGGCATGGCGGCAGGATGGCAACCGGCTGATTGCATGCGCCTGGGTGCAGCAATGGGATCGTACGCCGTGGAAGCGGAAGGAACACTTATAGACACACTGGACACACAACACGTCTGGCACCGGGCAGAAGAGGCGTACGGCGCACCGCTGCCCGTATGGGAAACCTAGAAGTTGCGTGCGTTGCACCGCAGACTGCGCTATGTTTCCCGCATGTCATACGTCAAAGACCCCACCCTGGCTGAACAGGGACGCATGAATCTGGAAATCGCGGAGCGCCGCATGGGCGCGCTGCTCAAGGTGCGTGAGCGTTTTGCCAGCGAACGGCCGTTTGCGGACATAACCATAGGCATGGCGCTGCACGTAACGAAAGAAACTGGCGTGCTGGTGCGCACATTGCAGGCGGGAGGCGCCAGAGTGGCGATTACGGGGTGTAATCCCCTAAGCACGCAGGACGACATCGCTGCAGCGCTGGCGGAAGAAGATGTGCTGGTGTGGGCGTACAAAGGCGAAACCAAAGAAGATTACTACAAGTTCCTCAGCGCCGTGATCGAAACGGAGCCGCAGATCACCATTGATGACGGCTGCGATTTGGTAACAGAAATCCACACCAAGCACCCGCACCTGCTGCCGCAGATGATCGGCGGATGCGAGGAGACCACCACGGGCATCATCCGCCTGCAGGCAATGCAGAAGGAAGGAGTACTCAAAACGCCGATGATCGCCGTGAACGATAACAAGACCAAACACCTCATGGATAATTACTACGGTACCGGTCAGTCCACCTTCGACGGTATCCTGCGTTCCACCAATCTGCTCATCGCCGGCAAAACGGTGGTAGTGGTGGGGTACGGCAGCTGCGGCAAGGGCGTTGCCATGCGCGCGCGGGGACTGGGAGCGCAGGTAGTCGTGGCGGAAGTGGATGCGTTTGCGGCACTGCAGGCGGCAATGGACGGACACCGCGTGCTACCCATGGCAGCGGCGGCACCACTGGGCGACCTATTCATCACGGTAACGGGCAACCTGCACGTTATCCGCATGGAACATATAGAAAAGATGAAGGACGGCGTC
This sequence comes from Candidatus Peribacteria bacterium, assembly GCA_012515645.1. Classification (GTDB taxonomy): domain Bacteria; phylum Patescibacteriota; class Gracilibacteria; order Peribacterales; family Peribacteraceae; genus JAAYXY01. The sequence continues at coordinate 4,800 of JAAYXY010000116.1, forward strand.
GTCCTGGCAAATTCTGGACACTTCGATAATGAGATAGATGTAGCACAACTGGAAAAGTCAGCCAGCCGTAAGCGGCGCGTGCGGCACTATCTGGATGAGTACATGCTTAAAAGCGGCAAGATCGTGTACCTGGCGGGAGAAGGTAGACTGGTAAACCTGGCCTCCGCGGAAGGGCACCCCAGCGAAGTAATGAGCCTCTCCTTCTGCGGGCAGGCAATGGCATGCGAATACCTGGTGCAACACAGAGGATCGCTGCCAGCAGAAGTTATTACACTGCCGCCGGAGATAGATGACGGCATAGCGGCACTACAGCTGGAAGCCATGGAGCTTGCCATAGATGAACTGACAGAGGAGCAAAAACGCTATTTGGCCAGCTGGCAGGAGGGTACGTAAAAAAAACCGCCCAGCTCACGATGGAGCTGGACGGAACTCTCTGTTGTGTGACCCTGTGTGTTAGCACAGAATCGGGCATTTTTTGCCCCGGCGACCAACGCGGTCTCGCGGGCTCCTGTAACGGAGCCTCTTACGGGCTTTGCCACCCGCCTGAGACTGTTTCGGCCTGCGATCGCCGTGGGATCCGTTGCCCTTGCACATAACTTGCTCCTTCGAAAAGAGGGGGAACGCCATCTCTGTGCAGGGGCACCATGCCCCTACATCAACAGAGAAAGGCAGACCACAGCATGCATAACCTCCCTTTCGCTGTCGGGAACGGAATACAGAAAGAACGACACCTCATATTCTAGCAGGTGTTTACAACTATGCAATAATATTTTGTAATGTTAAAAATGGAGAGTGAAGCATATAAGCCTCCTCCCCCTTCATAAAACGATCAAAACATGAACGAGGAAAGAGGGCAGCGCCACGTCAGCTTAAGCTGACGTGACAGAACCACGATACCGTCAACTGAAGTTAACGTATCGGGTCAGCTTTATGTGATTGGCAGCGCCACGTCAGCTTAAGCTGACGTGGCGGAGGGACAGGGATTCGAACCCTGGAACCTCTTGCGAGGTTACACGCTCTCCAAGCGTGCGCCATAGACCACTCGGCCATCCCTCCAATAGAAACATGCGCAACAAATACGCGTGCGGGAGTCTACTGTCACCCCCGCCGGGTCGCAAAGCACTTTTGCTGTTTATCACAGGAAACGGCTGTGTTTCCGCGCCACCTGTAAATCGGCCAACACAGAATGCCGATAAACATGTACAAAAACGACCGACACCGAATCAGAGGGCGTATCCATGCCCAAGAAACGTGTGCACGACTGCCGAAACGGGGATTCCGGCGACCCAGCCAGTTCGTGCGGTTCTCGCCCAGGTGCACGCACCGCATCGGCAAAAGCCGACGCCGCGCGGCGGGCCACAGCGCGCGGAACAGCGCATCATCAAAAGACGCATTTGTGGACGCTTCTGGGTAACGATGCGCACAGGAAGCATGGAAGAGCTGGAAAAATCCCAGGCAAGGCAACGACTCATGGATGACCGACAAATGCGCAGGGTCCTTGCACAGATCCGCAGGAGTGCGCGCGAGTGCGCGCTGCGCAATGCCATAAAGGCACTGCGTATCGGGGTTGGCGTGTTCAAGAGCCTGCCGAAAATCCTCGGGGAGCAACACATCGCTATCCAGCACCAACAGCCAATCGCGCTTTGTAAGCGCATCTAGGCCGTCATTGATCGCCTTGCCTTTGGCAAAAGCAGCACCATCTTGGTGCAAGCGATGGGTAATGATGCATTCAATACCCTCCTTGCTGCATAGGGAGATGGTTTCTGTATCTTCCGGCACTGTAACGATAATCCACCGGTCAAAATGGCGCGCATTGCGTACGGTATGCCGCAGGTAATCGGCATAATGCACCGATACGGTCACTGCCTCCAAATACACAGGCAGAGTGTACCAAACCCTTGCAGAAGTGCCATGAAGTGCGATGCAAGACACAGCAGCCTGGTGTATGCTCCGTTCCAATGAAGATTTCTCTCTCCTGGCTGGGCGACTCCATTGAATGGAAAGAATATAACCCGCTCGCGATCGCCGATGCGCTCACCGCGCATACGGCAGAAGTCGATAGCGTGCAGGAGCAAGGCGCTCTCCTGGAACACTGCTGCGTCGGCCTGGTGCTGGATATACAAAAACATCCGAATGCGGATAAGCTTGTGCTCTGCGACGTGCGCACAGAAAGGGGAACAAAACGCGTGGTCTGTGGCGGCACAAATCTGCGCACCGGCATGCGCGTTGCATTTGCCCACACGGGAGCAACCGTACGCTGGCACGGTGCCGAGATGATGACACTAACAAAGGCAAAGGTGCGCGGCGAGGAAAGCGATGGCATGATCTGCGCCGCAGAAGAACTCGACATTGCGGCGCAATTCCCGGACGCCACCGGTTCGCACATCGTGGATTTGGGCGACGGGGAAGACGGTGTAGGCACACCGCTGCGGGAATACCTTGGATTGCAGGATGCCGTGCTGGATATCGATAATCACGCCATCACAAACCGCCCCGATCTTTTTTCGCACATCGGGTTTGCACGGGAATGCGTCGCCATCGGCCTGGCAGAATGGAAGAAGGAACCTGCCTTCCCCTTGCCAAAATTCCCATCCGGTACGCTGCCGTTTGCGATCCACAACGATACGGGCGGCCTGATCCCGCGATACCTGGCATGCACGCTATCATTGGAACGCACAGGGGAAACACCGCTCTGGATGAAGCAGCGCCTGGAGGCAACCGGATGGCGTTCACTCAACCTGCCCGTAGATATTACGAACTATGTGGCAATGGAGGTTGGCATGCCAATGCACAGCTTCGACATCGGGGACATACACGGCGATATCCACATGCGCACAGCCAAAAAAGGGGAACGTGTAACCACACTGGACAGCGTAGAACGTACGCTACCGGAAGGCGCGGTGGTACTCAGTGATGACGAGGGCATTTTTGATCTGCTGGGCATTATGGGAGGCTTGCGCAGTTCGACAAAAACATCCTCCCGCAACCTGCTGTTACATAGTGCAATCGTGGAACCCCAAGCAATACGCGCAGCCATGCTGGGGACAAACCTGCGCACGGACGCGGCAACGGTGTACGAAAAAGGCATACCGCGCATTGCAGCTCAGTGGGGCTTTGCCCGCGCATTGCAACTCTGCATGGAACACATCCCGGGAGCGCGCATCACCTCTGCACTGGAGGAATGGGGCACAGAAGGCGAACCTAAAGCCATTGCCCTGCAGACATCGCAGGTGCAATCACTGCTCGGCGTGGAAATACCGGAAAAGCGATGCATCACAATATGGGAAAAACTGGGATGTACTGTCAAAAAACCCAAAGGCAAACTCGCAGTTCTGCCGCCACTCTGGCGCGCTGGCGATCTGCGCACCTCGCAGGACATCATTGAGGAAGTCGGCCGCATATACGGCTACAAGAACATTGAGCCTTGCATGCCGAAAGCGGACATGCGGATGCCCGCACGCGACAGCAGGATGCTGCGCATGCGACAGGCGCTCAAAGAGAGCGGGGGCACGGAACTGCTGCAACTTTCCCTTATCGGCCCCTCGCTGCTCAAAAAGTGCCGCATGGAAAGCGAGACGGACATCATAATAGAAAACCCGCTTGGTGAAGAATTGAGCATTTTACAACCCAGCACATTGCCAGGGATGCTGGAACAAGCGCAGTGCGCAATACGGCAAGTACCGTCCCGCCTGCGTACATGGACGATCGCATCCGTGCACCGTAGCGGCGAAGAACACATGGAACTGTGCATGCTTACTACATGCAGGAAAGCGACGGATATCAAACATGACCCCTTCTTGCAGGTAAAAACCGACCTTGCGTACGCGCTGAAACAGGCGGGGCACAATATACGTATCCGCTCCGCAAAAACGGTGCCGCCATACGCGCACCCCGGCCGCTGCGCGGACATTGTGATCGACAAGGAGTGCATAGGCCAAATATGCGAATTACACCCCGCGGTGCGCAGCGCATTCGATCTGCAACACCGCGCGGCCGCGGCAACAGTGAATGTGTCAGCGCTCCTGACCATGGAACCGGAAGTCGTCGTCGCACAGACACTCCCCCAATTCCCGGCCGTCGAATACGATGAAACAATGCAATTCAGCAGCAAAACACCAATCGAACCGCTGCTGAAAGCAGCCGCACAGCAGAGCGACCTGCTGGCAGACATCACCGTTGCCGACCTCTACGGCGCATCGGATGGGGAATACAGCGTAACGCTGCGATTCACCTACCGAAAGAACGACCGGACCTTGCAGGAACAAGAAGTGCGCACAGAGCACGCAAAAGTCCTGGCGGCACTGGCAAAATAAACAACACCATACGTGAAGCGCAGACAGCAACATTGTATGCTGGCACTATGCCAGTGACAACGCGCACCGGCGACGACGGCACAACCGGTTTGCTGGATGGCACCCGGACGGGCAAAGAATCACCGCACATACATGCTGCGGGGGAAGTGGACGAATTGAATGCCGTACTGGGAATCGCACTCGCAGAGAAACTCACAAATGAATTGGCGGCACAATTGCGTTGTATCCAGCAGGCACTCTTCGTGTTGGGGGCAGACATCGCATCAGGCAATGCGAAGACGAGTGTGCGCGTGCAGCAAGCCGACATAGAACGCCTGGAGCACTGGACGGCGCAATGGGAAAAATCCCTACCCCCGCTTGAGCGGTTCATCCTGCCGCGCGGTTGCCGCGCGGCGTGTGTGCTCCACCAGGCACGCACGGTATGCCGCCGCGCGGAACGATGGATCATCGCCGCCGGCAAAGAACGGCCTGTGTCTACACACGCACAAGTATACGTAAACAGATTAAGCGACTTCCTCTTCCTCGCTGCACGCGCTGCGAATCACGCCGAGGACATCGGCGATACTCCGTGGATACCCGACCGGTAATCACCCTGCAATAGGCAACCCCAAGATTTCCCAAAAATTCAGCGTCACCACCAAAAGGAATATCGCGACCAGTGGTAACCCTATGACCAACGCGGCACCGTATGCACGTTTACCGGGCTGCACGAGACTCGTGTACAGGCTCAGCCCTGCATAGGTAAGCATGCTGGCAGCAAGGGGCAAATCGGTAACGTGCATCCACCACAGCGACCATTCGGGCTGTATGTCATTGCGCACCAGCAGGTATGCCAAAAAAATACCGCTCCCCAGCAGGTAGAAACAGAAGCCGGCAACGCCGCGGATTTGCGAAAGCACGCACACAGTGTATCACCCTGTACCGGAGCTGCCAGCAATCCACGAACGGCAGATTACTTGGTCTTTTTCTGTACAGTCAGGCACGCGCGACCCTTACTGCGCCGGCGCGCGAGCACCTTGCGACCACCGCGCGTATTCGTGCGTTTAAGGAAGCCGTGAGTTCGGAGGCGCTTGCGCCACTTGAGTTTCCCTAACATAAGCCAAGAGAATGTAAGGATATGCGGGGAAAGGGTCAAGAAAAAGCCATAGATTCATAGGAGGAGCGCAAAATGCGCGCCGTGTATTTCGCATTTTTTCACTGAGGCCTTACACTCCCGGACATGTATACCATCCAAACACTCCCATCCGGCCTGCGTATCCTCACCGCGCCCGGGGATGGCACAGCTTCAGTCACCGTCATGGCATTCGCCGGAGCGGGATCGCGGTACGAAAAAACGGCGGAACGCGGCATCAGCCATTTTTTGGAGCACATGTTCTTTAAAGGTGGCAAAAAGTACCGGACAACCAAAGAGGTCTCGGAAGCCATAGATGGTGTGGGTGGGGAATTTAATGCCTTCACCGGCAAAGAATATGCCGGCTACTACGTCAAAGTCGCCGCAAGGCACACAGAACTGGCATGCGATGTCCTCAGCGACATGCTCCTCTACGCATCGTTCCCGCAAGAAGAGATTGAAAAAGAGCGAGGCGTGATTATGGAAGAAGAACGCATGTACC
>JAAYXY010000117.1 GCA_012515645.1 Candidatus Peribacteria bacterium
ATGATACGCAGGAATTATTACCGTATTTCACACAGTGATGTTACGCTGACATGCGTGCGTTCTGTGGTTTTCCGCATGCATCCGCAATGCCACCAGCATCCCTCTCCATCGTACTGCCGGCCTACAACGAAGAAGCGAATATCGAATCCACGGTACGTGATGTGCTCAACTGGATGTCTGAGGCAGGAGTGTCCGGCGAAGTGGTGGTTGTGAATGACGGGTCTGCAGATGCAACAGGAGAAATTCTACAACGCCTGCAGACGGAACTCCCCGCACTCGCAGTCGTGACTCACGAACGCAACCGGGGCTACGGTTCCGCCGTACGCTCGGGGCTGGATGCCGCCAAGAGCGAATGGATCGGGTACATGGACAGCGACGGTCAGTTCAACCCTGCAGATTTTGCGAAATTACTGCCATATACCGACCAGTACGCTATTGTCACGGGCCGCCGCCGCAAGCGGGCGGACCCGCTGTTGCGTCAGGTGAATGCCAAAGGGTTCGCATTCCTGAACCTGCTCATTCTGGGCATTTGGGTGCGCGACATCAACTGCGCCATGAAGCTCTTCCGGCGGGATATCTGGCAGAGCATCCGCCCGGAATATGCCACGGGTGCACTCGTCAACGCAGAAATCTTCTACAGGGCGCGGAAGCAAGGCATTCCCTGGAAGCAGGTGCTCGTAGAGCACTATCCCCGCAAAGCCGGCACCCAAACAGGAGCGCATCTCGGCGTGATCCTGCGTATGTTCAGGGACATGTGGCGCCTGCGCACAGCACGGATCCATCCGCAATCCCAATCCTAATCCCAATCCCTATTCACACGTCTTCTTCACGAGAGGATTATCGCGTTCGCAATTGATGCAATTCATGTCCCAAAGGCGCAGGAGCTGCTTACTCTTGAATGTCTCATTGAGGATCGGTTCGTAGTACGTGAACGGTCGCATGAACTGGAAACCCAGGAAGGCTGCTATGCCGCACGCGTAGAGGAACACGGTTTTTCTGGAATCCGTGAAGCGGATGTTCCAGAGCTGCGTTACGGCTTTGATCGAAAGTCCGAAGAGCAGAAAACTGATGATGAGTGGCAGGAAGTAGTGGTACATGTACATCACGCGGTCAATGCGTGCCATAGCTCCCATGTACCCGCCGTATATCGCCAGAAAGAGCAGGAGGAGCGGTAGCTCCTTTGGGCGCTGCGTTACGGGGAGCAGGAGCGATCCCAGCACGATGGAAACGGCGAGGATGACGCCCAAAAGTCCCAGCGCCCACCCCGCGGGGTTAGGGACCAGGTACAGGTACCGGTACGCACCGTCGCTGCCAGCATGGTTCCATCGGTACCGGATAGTCCGCGCTCCAATGGGCCACAGGAAGAATGGACTGCCGTTCTCACCGCTCTTGCACAGATCCAGTTTGGGCACGCCTCGTTGGTAGTGCGGAAGGAAATTCAGGGAATCCCGCAGCATGACGGGAAAATGAGCGATGTTGCCCGTATGACCTGTCTGGATGATCTGCTTGTATGCCGCGGAGGCTTTGTAGTACCCCTGGTCAGGGAGGTGAGAATCGATTGTTGAGCCCCGTGCAAAGTGCGTTTGCCATGAGCCGACGTATAGAAGAGTAAATCCAATCATCGCCGCTATGGCAAATGTGGATATGCTGCGCCAGTGCCGCCGCCATATCCACAGCAAATACGGAACAAGGAGTACCAGAATCAGGCCGTTAACCTTTGTGGCGGCGGCAGCGCCCAGGCAGGCGCCCATGAGTGCCGCGAGCACCCAGAACCGCCTGCTACCTGCGCGCTCGCGCGCCAGCAGGAGCATGAGCAATATCGCCGCACTGCCGAAGAAAAACAGTGGCTGGTCCACCATGGCAGACCTGCTGTGTACGATGATGGCGTTATCGAAAATATAGAGGAAACTCAGGAACAGGGCGAAAATGCGGTTGCCCGTCATGAGCAGGAATACGCCGAAGAGCAGGGGGGCGGTGAGCCACGCGAGCAGAGTCGGGAACAGGCGGTATCCTGCAAACGAGAAACCGGCTGGTGGGTTCTTGCCGTAATCGGTGCTCAGAAATTGGTCAGAAGCCTCGTTGGGATGCAGCAGCCATTCTCCGAGCGCAATGAGCTGCTTGCCTAGCGGAGGATGCGGTTCCATGTAGAAGATGCCGTGGATTTCCTTCTGGGCGGCGGCAATGTGATAGTTCTCATCCCAGAAGAGGCTGTTTGGCTGCCAGTACCCGTGAAAGTATGTGAAGTATGAAAGCACCAGAACCAAAGCCAGGAACGGCGTCGTGGGGTGCACAGCGGCACGCTTAAGCGCAGTACGAAGGCGTTGCATGTTCGCCAGTGTAGCGCATGGTCTCCTGGAAGAAAGCGCAAATGTTTTGCAGGTCTACGAACGTGCAGATTTCCGTGCGGTTTTCTTTGCCGCGGCATTGGCGGGTTTTTTCCCTTCGAAGATTTCCAGGAACTCATCCAGGCTCATTGTCTCGTGCTGAAGGAGGATCTCTGCGAGTTTCCCCATGGTACTGTGGTGTTTTCTGAGCATCGCCATCGCGCGCTTATACTGCTCATTGATGGTCATGCGGACGAAGGTATCGATCTGGCGTGCCTTCTCCTCCGAGTAGTTGCGTGTTATCGAGGGGTCTACGCCCAAAAACATCGTACCTTGGCGCTCTCCGTACGCAACCGGACCGAGATCGTCGTTCCCCATGCCGTAGCGCATGGCCATGTCACGGGCGATCTGCGATGCCTTTTCGATGTCGTTGCTGGCGCCCGTGGTGATCTCGCCGAAGATCAGCTCTTCGGCGGCTCTGCCGCCCAGAAGCCCGCAGATTTCATCCAGGAACTTGGAGCGGCTGATGGTAAAGCGGTCTTCCTGCGGGAGGAACCACGTGACACCCAATGCGGCTCCGCGGGAAACAATGGAAATTTTGTGCAGAGGATCGGTTTCCGGGCAGAGGTGCCCCACGATGGCATGGCCCAGCTCATGATATGCCGTAATTTCCTTTTCCTTCTGTGTGAGTTTGCGGGATTTCTTCTCGGCGCCAATGGTGATTTTTTCTACAGCGTCCACCAAATCCTGATGTTGTATGGATTTGCGCTTGCGTCTGGCGGCGAAGATTGCCGCTTCGTTCATCAGGTTTTCCAGATCCGCTCCGGTCATTCCGACGGTCTGGCGTGCGATATCGCGCAGTTTCGCATCATTGGCCAGGTTCTTGTTCCGGGAATGCACTTCGAGGATTTTTTCGCGTGCTTCCAGATCTGGATTGTCGACGAAGATACGACGGTCAAAGCGCCCCGGACGCAGCAGTGCTCTGTCCAGCACGTCCGGGCGGTTGGTCGCCGCCACCACGATCACATTGGTTTCCTGCTCAAAGCCGTCCATTTCCGTAAGGATCTGGTTGAGTGTCTGTTCGCGCTCGTCGTGCCCGCCGCCGAACCCGGCGCCGCCGCGCTGGCGGCCGACGGCATCGATTTCGTCGATGAAGATGATGCACGGCGCATTGCGCTTGGCTTTCAGGAAGAGGTCGCGCACGCGGCTGGCGCCCACACCCACGAACATCTCCACGAATTCCGATCCGGCGATGGAGAAGAACGGCACAGCCGCCTCACCGGCAACGGCACGCGCGAGCAGCGTCTTGCCTGTGCCGGGTGCGCCTACCAGCAGCACGCCCTTGGGGATCTTGGCTCCGATGCCCGTGTACTTCTTGGGGTGCTTGAGGAAATCCACCACTTCCTCCAGGTCTTCCTTGGCTTCTTCCATCCCCGCCACGTCTTTAAAACGCGTCTTCACCTGGCGCATATCCGCAATACGTGCACGGGATTTCCCAAAGGAGAGTGCGGTACTCTGGCTCCGTGCGACTCCTCGGAAGAGCCAAACGAGCCCTGCTACGATGAGCAGGAAGAAGAGCAGATCGGGCAGAATGGCGTAGAAGAGGTGTGTTGCTTCCCGGTTTTCGATTTCCAGAATCGTGTCATTATCGGGGTCGTTCCAAGAAAGCTGTGCGATGCTTTCGGCACCCTTGTACGATTGCAGGAGAGAGTCGGGATCCTCCCTGAGAGTGGCGTACACTCTATTGTCGCGCACGAGGATTTTGCTGAACCGCTCCGCGTGATATCCGCTCGTAATCTCACTCAAAGGCACTTCCGTGGCCTGGTTGTACTTCTCATCCAGAGTGCGCTGCGGATTGGTGATATGCAGCAGCGCCATCAAAATGAGTGCCGAAAAGAGCAGCGCCGAAAAGAGCCAGTGCGGACGCTTGGGAGTGTGTGGAGGTCGGGATGCAGTTGCCATGTACTGCAGATCGTAGCATCCAATGCTCTCCAAGGGGAGTGCGAACAGCCAGAAAGTTGTGTGTTCCTGCACGCACGCATTCCGTGGTACGCTACGAGCCATGCACAATGCTCTCTGCCCACTCGACGGTCGCTACGCCTCCGCTGTTGAGCCGCTGCGGCAATTCTTTTCGGAAGAGGCGCTCATGCGCGCCCGCGTGCAGGTGGAAATCGCATGGTTTATGGTGCTTGCCGAGGAGCGGGGTGTGCGTGAACTTCCTGTACCGAAGGAGAAGCAGAAGAAAGCGTTGCAATTGATTGCAGAAAAATTCAGCGAGAAAGATGCGCAGGCAATCAAAGTCATAGAGGCGCGGACCAGGCACGATGTGAAGGCAGTAGAGTATTTCCTGCGGGCAAAATTCGTGAAGGCGGGACTCAGGAAATACGTGTCGTTCCTCCACTTTGGCCTCACGAGTGAGGACGTGAACAACCTGGCGTACGGGATACTGATCCACGCCGCGCTGCAGGCGGTCATCCGGCCGCAGGTGCGTTCCCTGCGCGCGGCGATGGAGCGCATGGGACGGCGGTGGCATGGCATACCGATGCTCAGCCTCACGCACGGTCAGCCGGCAACGCCCACGACGGTTAGCAGGGAACTCCTTGTGTTTGCAGAACGGCTGGAACGGCAGGAGACGCAGCTTAAAGCGCTGAAGATGCAGGGGAAATTCGGCGGAGCCGTGGGGAACTATGCGGCGCTGCGTGCTGCGTATCCCGGGATCAAATGGGAAGCAGTGGGCCACAAGTTCATCCGTTCACTGGGTCTGACCCCGCTCACGCACACCACGCAGATCAATCCGCACGACGACATCGCCGAGCTCAGTCACCTGATGGTGCGCATCAACACCATCCTCCTCGACTGCTCCCGCGACATGTGGCTGTACATTTCGCGCGGCGTTTTCGCGCAGAAGGTCACGCAGGGCGAAGTGGGATCTTCCACCATGCCGCACAAGGTCAATCCCATTGATTTCGAGAACGCGGAGGGGAACCTCGGCCTCAGTACGGCGCTGTGTACGCATCTGGCAACCAAATTGCCAGTGAGCCGTTTGCAGCGCGACCTCTCCGATTCCACGGTACAGCGCAACATCGGCGTGGCGTTTGGATATCATTTTTTGGCGGTACAGTCGCTGAGCAGGGGACTCCAGAAAATCGTGCCCGGCAGGGCAGCCATAAAGGCAGAGTTGCAGGCGCATCCGGAACTGCGTGCGGAAGCCATACAGACCGTGCTGCGCAAGCACGGGGTGCAGGACGCGTACGAGCGCCTCAAGGCGCTGACGCGGGGCGAGAAGGTGACGCACGACGCCATTGATGCATTCATTGCAACACTCCCCCTGCCGCAGGCGGAGCAGGAGAGACTGCGGAATATGCGCTAGGAATCCTGTTCACAGGGCTCTTTCTTTTGGCTTTATAGAGAGCAGAAGAGATGCCATAACACGTTTGCTTGGCAATCGGCTTTCTTTTGCATATATGCGATGTAGGGTATGACAAATTTCCTTCCCACTCATCAGTATGCATTCTCCAGAAGCCGATTCCACAACATTGCTCGAGGGAACAGGGGATATCCCGGAAATGGATGACGCAGTCGTCATTGAAGAAATCGCGCGTATATCGCAGGCAGTACACGATATCGATGCCCTGCGAACGCAGAACCCCGATGCGTTCATGGCGCTGTACAATGAACTCGATGGCGGTGCGCGCCGCCCATCATTGGATCCGCAGATGCTCACCAATCGGCATCCCACGGATTTCCGCGGCAGGCATGTGGTGAACAGGTGGTAGTGTGCCGGAGTCTCTGGCGGCTCTGCTAGGAATCCGGTGTCAGCGTCCATTTTTCCTGCTTTGCCTGGGTGAGAATATCCTCCAATTGCGTTCGTGGAATACGCTCCTGTGCAGCGAGGGATGCTTTGTACTCCGTCCTCAGCTCTTCTTTGAATTCAAACGCTTCGATGGGGGAGTTGGGGAATTTCTTCTCTGCCTGTTGCGTAATCTTGCCATCTTCCTGCATGTACTCACGGAAAATACGTTGCCGCTCTTCCAGGGAGAGTTCGACAGGTGGTGGGGGAGGAGGTTCGATTTCGGATCGTGGCGGGGCGCAGGAAGCCAGCAGCAGGAGGCTCGTGAGAGCCAGGGGTGCAAAGGCGGTGCTCAGCAGTGCCGTGCGTTTCATGGGAATGACTGTACATGGGTGGCCTATTGGCCGGCAAGGTTGTCTGTAATGGTGCCCAGGAGAAGACTCGAACTTCCACGGACAGATAATGTCCACTAGCCCCTCAAGCTAGCGCGTCTACCAGTTCCGCCACCTGGGCACGGTGACGTAAGACGCGCAGGCAGAAAGCTACAGCTGAAAAAAAGTGAGAAAGATCAGAAGCAGCAGCTGACGTGCCTGGGCACGGTGACGTAAGACGCGCAGGCAGAGAGCTACAGCTGAAAAAAAGTGAGAAAGATCAGCAGAGAAAAACTGATGTGCATTGGCACGGCGGCAAGTGTAGCAAGTGCAGCCTCAGCTGCAATGTAAATATCGATTGAATACTATGGAGTCAGCGTCTGAACACGTCTTGCGTGGTATGCGCATTGGTGTGTGGTCACTTGCGGTCAGGAATGTCCCGTTCTATTCTTGGGCGTCTTTATGCAAAGAGTGCACCTTTTCCTCATACCGCTTTTCGCGCTCGGCCTTCTCATCCTATAGGGAAGGAGCCTCGTGTGGCAGTAGAACGGCGGGATGAGCGGTTTTTTTGGTGAGCGGTGTTTTGCAGAAAAATCCGGCTGCCTCGTGTGAGGCAGCCGGTGGGCGCAGCGCCTTTGGCGCTGCGGTAAGGTCGGGGTGAGAGGGTTCGAACCTATCGTCTTCCGGGCCCCGCCCGGACGCTCTGCCTATTGAGCTACACCCCGGTGATGCACAAGAAAGAACAACCTTCGAATGGCGGGAGAAGGCGGTCTAAAGAGTATTGTGAGTGTGCGCATGCTAGACCTGCCTTTCCTGCAAGGACGGCGGGCACGGGGTGACAGCGATGATGGTCACTGCATGAAGCACGGGGCTACAGTATGGGAATTCCGCAAGGAGATCAAGGTGCTCCAAGCATTTTTTGGAATTCCTGTTCATCGAGGATCTGTACGCCCAATCTCTTTGCATCTTCGTATTTGCTGCCGGGGTCATCACCGGCGACCACGAAATTGGTCTTCTTGCTCACGGAGCCGCTCACCTTGCCTCCGCATTCTTTGATGCGTTGCTTGGCTTCTTCGCGGCTGAAGGAAGCCAATGTGCCGGTCAGCACGAATGTGGTGCCCGTGAGCGTCTGCGGCGCGTGGCTCCCCTCTGGTACGTAGGCAATCACGCCTGCATTGCCGAACTTGTGCAGGAGTGCGCGATTGTCGTCTTCCGAGATCCATCCGGTAACGGACTGTGCAACAACCTCGCCGATGCCATCGATGCTGGCGAGATCCTGCGTATCGAGTTCCTGGAGCGTCCGGGCGACATCGTCCATCGATATACCGTCAACAACCCCGCCATCCACATGCGTACTCTTCGTTGGCCATTTAAGTCGTTGTGCGATGATTTCAGCAGTCTCCCGCCCGACATGGCGGATACCGAGGGCAAACAGAAAGCGATGCAGAGGAACAAGCTTTGCGTCCTCGATGGCTGTAACCAGTTTCCCTGTTTTCTTCTCCTGGAACAGCGGCAACTGGAGGAGATCCTCTGCGGAGAGGAAGAAGATATCCGCAGGATCCGACACAAGTTGCTGAGCCAGGAGCGCTTCCACGGTTTCCGATCCCAGTCCCTCTATATTGAATGCGTACCGTGATGCGAGGTGTTCAATGCGTTCCTGCCGTGCCGCTCTACAGTGGGGATTGGGGCAGCGGTGCACCGCTTCGCCTTCGGGTCGTCGCAGCTCTGTGCCGCAGCTGGGGCAGTGTCGCGGGAACGCGAATGGCCGGGCGTCGTCGGGGCGTAAATTCCGCATCACTTCCACGACTTCCGGAATGATATCTCCGGCTTTCTGCACGATCACGGTATCACCGATGCGCACATCCAGACGCCCGATTTCATCGGCGTTGTGCAGCGTGGCGCGGCTGACGGTTGTTCCGGCGATCTGTACGGGCGTGAGGTGCGCGACGGGTGTCACGGCGCCGGTCCTGCCAACCTGCAGTTGGATGTCCAGGATGCGCGCGGTTTTCTGCTCCGCAGGGAATTTGTAGGCGCGCGCCCAGCGTGGTGCCTTGGCGGTGGATCCCAGGTCGCGTTGCATGCGGCGGTCATTCACCTTCACGACCACGCCGTCGATGTCATACGGGAGGCTCGCGCGTTTTTCCCGAAAAGACTCGTACATCCGGTGCACATCATCCAGCGTCCCGCAGAGCCGAAGTTCTGTATTCGTCGGCAGGCCGGATGTATGCAGGAATTCCATCAGCTCCTTTTGGGTGCGTATATCCAAAGCGTCAGCGGCATCGCGGTCCAGTGCGTAGCAGAACATCCGAAGATCGCGTTTTGCTGCCACCTTGGGATCCAGTTGCCGCACCGTTCCAGCGGCGGCGTTGCGCGGGTTGGCAAACTTCTCGTCGTCGGCAAGGTGCTCATTGAGTTTCGCCAGCCCTTTTTTCGTCATGTATACCTCGCCAGAAATTTCCAGCAATGCCGGTGCGTCCTTCTGCGCAACGGTGATATGCAGCGGCACTTCCTCAATCGTGCGCACAGTGTGCGTCACGTTTTCGCCTTCGATGCCGTTGCCGCGCGTCACTGCTCTCACAAGGATGTAGGGGGTTCCTTTCGTCGATTCCCCGGTATCCGTCTGCTGTCGCTCATATACCAGGGACACGTTTAGTCCATCGATTTTCAGCTCGGATACGTATGCAAATTCCGCGTCGTCTTTCCCGAGTGCGCGGCGCATCTGGTCCGTCCAGTCATCGAGTTCCACGCGAGCAAAAATGTCCTGCAGCGATTCTTTGGGATGGATGTGTCGTACTTTCGGCAACCGACCGTCCAGCGGCGCCCCGACGCGCTGGGTGGGGGAATCCGGCGTCACCAGATCGGGGTATTCCGACTCCAGGGCGATGAGTTCCTGCTTGAGCGCATCGCGCACATCCTCGCTCACATCGGAGCGGTCATCGATGAAGTATGCCTTGTTCAGGCGCCAAATCTCCTCGCAGAGCTTTCTGATACGTTGCTTGGCCTGCTCTTTATTCATGGATGCATTGTAGCGGTTTTGAGAAGTGTGCTGCAGGGTAAGATTGGGTGCAACGGCAATATGCATGCATAGTGGTAACACATTGAATAAAACGTACATTTGCGCTACAATAAGGAGATGGCTGTTTCTCCAAAAGCGATTTTCCTCAAGGCACAGGAGCAGGGAGCATCCGATGTCCATCTGGCTGTCGGCGTACCGCTGACATTCCGCATTGATGACGTGCTCGCCCCGGTGAGCAAAGGAGCGCTCACAGCATCGGATATCGTGAAGGTGATCAAAATGGTTCTTGGAGAAACGCGATACAAGAAGTTCCGCGAAGAACAGGATGCCGATACGTCCTACGCCGTATCCGGTGGTCTACGTCTGCGCATCAATTGCCACATGGAGCGCGGCAATCCCAGCATGGCAGCCCGTCTGATACCGCAGGAAATCCCGTCTCTGGAAGAAGTGGGTATTTCCGAGGAGCTTGCAGGTCTTTGCGATCTGCAGGAGGGACTCATCCTCTTCACCGGTCCTGCGGGTGTGGGCAAGTCTACATCCATGGCCGCGATGATCGATGCCGTGCGCACAAAGCGTCCCACGAATATCATCACACTAGAAGATCCCATAGAGTACATCTTCGCACCTGCAGAGCAGGGGATTGTGCGCCAGCGGGAGCTGGGCACGGACTTCGGTGAGTTTGGGCGTGCGTTGCGGCATGTGTTGCGGCAGGATCCGGATGTGGTCATGGTAGGGGAGATGCGCGATCTGGAGACCATTGCGGCAACCCTCACGCTGGCCGAAACCGGTCATCTGGTCTTCGCGACACTGCATACGCCCAATGCCATGCAGACGGTAGACCGCATCGTCGATGTGTTCCCTCCGCACCAGCAGGCGCAGGTGCGCAGCCAGCTCTCGCTGTCGCTGCGTGCGGTTATTGCACAACGACTGGCGCCGAAGGAAGGTGGTGGCATGGTGGCCGTACGCGAGGTGCTCCTCAATACGCCGGCGGTAGCGAACATCATCCGCGAGAACCGAACGCCGGAGATTGCCTCCGTACTGCAAACAAGCGGCAAAGAGGGAATGTGTACGTTCGAAGCGGATGCCAAGCGTTTACGAAAAGAAGAGATCCTCTCCGAGGAAGGGTACGATCAGGTACTTGCTGCTGTCAAAACGGGGAAACGCTAGTGTTCTCTGCACCGGAAGAACGGGAATTATGGCTATTGTTTGCCAAAATGCATGATAGATTATCTGCACATTTTTATATGCATGACTAAAACTTTACAAAAACGCAAGAAAAGCGTAGCGTGACCTGTTCCTATCATGGAACGTTTCCCGACCAGCATCGAAACACACCTGAAACAAGCAGGTTTCTCCAGTATGGAGATCATCGTGCTGCGGCACATTGCAGGCGGCGATGCACAAACGCTGCGCAGTTTGGCGGCGAGAACGGGCAAGAGTATTGGTGCATTGGATCAGGCCATGCGCAAGCTGACACTGCGGGGCATCATTCGCAGAGTACTCGTCAATGGAACGCCCAGATATACGCTCACGTCTGCGGATGCAATCGCCCGATGGGCGCAGGCGCACACCCAGGAGACGTTGGCGCTTCTACGGCGCAAGGAAGACGATATTTGCCAATTCTTCACAGCGCTGCAAACCCAGGCTGACCAGCCTCGCATCGAGCACTTTGATGGCATGGAAGGCATGGTGCAGGCGTACGGTGATCTTCTTGCCGGGGACGAAAAAGATATTGTCGCCTTCCTGCTCGTGCATAAAAAAGAGGAAGAAGACGCACTCGCCGATTGCAAGAAACAATTTGCGCATGAGGTGCGCAGGCGCGGCATCACCCTGCGTGTGCTTGCACACAACACACCGCTTGGTCGGCGCTACCAGTCACGTGACCATTTAGCGTACCGAAGCACGCGACTCGTTTCTACCGGAGACTATCCGTTCCTCTGTACCCAGTATGTATCCGGCAATACTGTTACGTTTTTAGATGAAGCTGCACAGAAGGGGTACCGCATGCACTGTCCGCGTTTTGCCGTGAGTCAGCGCGCGTTCTTCCAGGCAATCTGGGAAGCGCATGTCCCTGGAAAACGGCGGGCACCGTGCCAGCCGCTTCTCGTAGATGTGAGCATGGTGGCGCTCTCGGAACTGGAGCGCTGTGGCGGTGCTTCGTACGCTGCCTGCCGTGAACGCAGAGAGAAGCCGACTATATGATACAGCGCGGTTATGCTGTAACAATCGCATCCCAGCTTGGCTTCTGTGGAACCGGAGTGCTTTCGGAGGTAGAGGAGAAGAAACAAATTGCCACGGAAGATGGTAGCGAGGCCATTTTTCTGCTATAATCATCTGATGCCAAGACAGAAAAAAAATAGAGGAGCGGCACTACCGACAGCGTTCCGGGAGAATCGGCGCATTATCGGCGTCCTTGTAGCCTGCGTGTTACTGGGAAGCACCATGACGTACGTGCTCTATAACTACACGCAGAACCTCCTGAAAGCGCGTTTGCAGGATCGCATGCTCGCCATTGTCATGACTGCCGCGCTCCAGTTTGACGGCGATGAGCTTCTGGAATTCCGGAGTGAAGCGGATATGGGCAGCGACGGGTACCGCCGCGTCGTCGAGAATCTGCGGTCTATTCGGGATACCAACGAGAACATCAAGTACGCATACATTATGCGGCGCACAGATGACCCATCCACACTGGAATTCATTGCAGATGCCATGAGCTTGGCGCCGGAGGATGAGATGGATGAGGATGGCGACGGTATCCTCTCCGACGAGGAAATTGCGCCGATCCTGGGGGATACCTATCCGATCGATGAATACCCGGTCCTGCGTGATGAGGCGTTCTATCATCCCTCTGTTGACAACGAACTTCTTCCGGATCAGTGGGGGCTCATGATGGCGTCGTATGCTCCGATCTACGATCGCAATGGCAACGTGGCAGCAGTCATCGGGACCGATGTGGTGGTTGATGACTTCCAGCGGCAGACACAGGCGACACTGTTGCCATTCATGCTGTTCATCTTCGCGCTCATTCTGCTCCTCACACTCCTCACGCTCGTCATATTCCGCTACCAGAGCGAACGCGTAGAGATGATGCGCGAACTGGATAGGCAGAAGGATGAGCTTTTGAGCATCGTAAGCCACCAGCTTGCGACGCCAATTTCTGCCATCAAGTGGTACCTGGAAATGCTGCTGGATGGCGATGCGGGCAAGCTAAACAAAGAACAACGCGAGGAGCTGGAAACCATGCAGCGGACATCCGCAGACCTCGCGGATCTGGTGAGCATGATTCTGGATGTATCGCGCATCCAACTTGGGCGCATGAAGGTCGACAGGGACAAGCTCGATCTCAAGACATTCTTCGAAGAGATCACGAAAGGAATCGAACAGGCCGCAAAAGCGAAAGGTGTGACCTTTACCGTGCACATGCCGGCAACCCTGCCTGTCGCCATGCTCGATCGCCGACTCATGCGCATGACGTTGGAAAACCTCCTGAGCAATGCGGTCAAATACACGCCGCCCAAAGGCAAGGTGCATCTGGATGTACAAAGGAAGAACGGAACACTGACCTACCGTGTAACAGATACGGGATGCGGCATTCCCAAGAAAGAGCAGGATCAGATGTTCACCAAGCTATTCCGTGCGAGCAACGTGCGCGACAAGATAGAGGGAAACGGGCTTGGACTCTATGTAGCAAAGGGTGCCGTCGAAGCGCAGGATGGGACTCTTACATTCGAAAGCAGAAGCGGAGGGGGTGCCACATTCACTGTGACACTGCCGCTCCGGCAGACAACAGAATCCAGGAAGAAGGACAACTAAGCGAGAAGGTATACGCCGATGCTCATGGTGCTCACGAGTCCAAGTTTGAGCGGGAGTTTCAGGCGCGCCTTCGCGTCACCGAAACGCGGGAGCACTGCGAAGAGCAGGATCGAGAGCAGAAAGGTATATCCGGGAATAGTTGTTTCCACAGCCGAGACGAGCGAGGGAATCCCCAGGTCGACCGCTTTCCCGGAGAAGAACAGTGCGAGCAGGTTGATGAGCTCAATCGCGATGATGAGTTTCACTGCGGGCAGGAGGACCGGCATATTCCTTGCCAGCCGGGCGCGCGCCTGCCGGAATAGCAGCGGGACCATGCCGGCAAGAATGAGACCGAGCGTCACAATACCGAAACCCAACAGGAAGGGAATTGCCTGATAAACGCTGTATTCCAGGAGGATGAGCACTGCTTGCATCGCCGAGGCGATAGCCATAAGGAAGAGGGAATTCCAACGAGCGTGCAGATTGCTGTCCAGCAGGCAGAATGCGACAGATGCCCCGATCAGTATTGCGATGCCCGCGTAGTGCAGGGGTGCCAGCACTTCGCCGAACCACAGGAAACTGAGGGTGACGACGAGCACAGGCACCAGGTTCCAGTAGGCAGCGATGATGCCGGCTTCCGTATTCCGCAGCGCGTAGAAGTAGAGCAGCTGGCTGCACTGGATCAGAATGCCGACGAGCAGCGCCATGGCGGCGATGTTTGCCGGTGGCATCTTCCAGCCAGCCCAGAGCCCCAGTATGCCGAGCGGCAGGAGGATGAGCAGTGAGGAGAACGCGCCCGTCACGAGGCCGATCCATGGTTTTTCGAACACATCCGAAACACAGTGCGAATCCAGCACATGGACAATCGCGAAGCAGAGAGGGCTTAAGAGAGCGAAGGCAAGCCAGGTCATCGGTGGCAGCGTAGCACGGTATTGCGCGGAGCGCTCACTGCTTCTTCCCGGCGGTTGCTGTGTGCTTCTTCTCCGCTGCAATCTGCTTGAGTGTTTTCTCTACTGTAGCGGATGCCTTCGTTTCCCGGTGTTTCTCCAGCACGTATTGGAAGATGAGGGGAGCTACGATGCTCGCATCGGAATTAATGGTGAAATTCGGTGTTGTCGTGTCCAGCTTGTACCACGTTACCTTCTCGTTGGGCGGGCAGCCCGAGTAGGAGCCAAACGACGTGGTCGAATCACCAATGTGGCAGAAGAACGACCAAAAACCGCACTCGAGCTCATGGTCCTGTAGGATGCTCGGTACGACGCACATGGCGAAATCCCCGGCGATGCCGCCTCCAATCTGGAAGAAACCGATCGGTGCGTGTTTTCCTGTCTCCAAGTACCACCGCGTGAGGTGCTCGAATTGTTGCGTGCCAGACTTCATGGCGCTGTGGTTCTGCACATGACCAAGCATCACATCGGCGCAGAACATGTTGCCGAGTGTCGAATCCTCGGTTCCCGGTGTATAAATGGGGATATCCATTTCGCACGCCGCCACGACCCAGGAGTGCTCCATAGGCACCTGGTTCTTTCCCTCAAAGTAGCCGCTGCGTATCAGCTGGTACCAGTATTCCCAGTTAAAGTAGCTCTCCCCCTTCGCCGCAGCTTCCGCCCAGAGTTTGCGTAGTTCCATGTGCATTGCAACCATCACGTCTTCTGGGATGCAGGTATCCGTGACACGGTTAAAACCCTCATCTCTGGTTTTCAAATCCTGTTCCATGGTCAGGTACCGCCAGCCCGGTTGCAGTTTGTAATCCTTGTTCCCGACCAGGTTGAAGAGGTCTTCCTCCAGGTTGGCGGCAGTGGAGGAAATGGCATGTATTTTCCCCGCGCGGATCATCTGCGCCAGCGTGATGCCGATCTCGGCGGTGCTCATGGCACCCGCCAGCGCTACAACCATCTTGCCGCCTTTCTCGGAAAAGTCGCACCACCCCTTCGCAACAGCGAGCGTCTCCCGGGCGTTGAAATGCCGGAAGTTCTTCTCCATGAATTGTGCGATTGCAGCCATACAAAAAGCGATGAAATGATTACGCAGTCGTTACCATACACGGTATAGATTCGTTTGCTTGTGCTCTCTGGGTGTCTGGGAGTACCTCATGTTCATACAGGACAACATCCCTGCTCCCCTGAATATCCAGTATTGAGCGCCCGGAGTCGATCTGACGGTTGATGAATGTGGCACGCCAGGTATCCAAACCAAAATAGCGATGCGCCACCTGGACCACTGTCTTCCAGTCCACGGATTGGCAACTGTAAAAATCAATGCGAATGTGGGGCATACGACCGGGCTTTTCAAAATAGTGCCCGCTTACATGGCTTGTGGTGATGGCCTGCACAAAAGACCAGCCGGGTGCGCGGTCATCCACTGCATCATGGAATTGCATAGAACCCAGCGGTTCCATTTTTAGGACATCCAGAATCTGTTGTACGAAACCCCTTGCATCATCATGGCGCGTTTCTTCCGCAAGCGGACGGCTAATGTATGCATCAAGCACGAAGATCTCGTGCAGAAGACGGAACGGCGTATTGATACATGTATTCATTTTGCATATGTAGGGGAAAATGTAAGGGCGCACATCATTGTCTTTACACGGTTCCCAGAGTCAAAAAGGCTGGGGAGCGTAAGAAAGGTAAATGTTTCCTCATGTGCCCTTTATTTAGAGTACAAAAATTGTTCATAAATATGGATTCAACCCTGTATCATCAAAAAAAGAGATTCATATTCCATCTGGATAATGAATAAATTTTGTATTCAAAAAATGATCTTTTTCGCTGAGGGATAATCAGATCATTGCCGCCGTATCTCGCGTATGGTTATCGAAAAGGTGTTGAGGCAATGAAATCATAGATGGCTCCACCAGAGAAAATGGGATCATTGCTTCGGCAAGTGCACTTTCAGTGTTCATTGCAGCACGGAATGCTTGCTCAAATGTGTAGATTTCTGAGGAATGCAAAGAAGGCAAGGATTGCAGGGATTCTTTGCAATCGTTGCCTTCTTTGCATTCCTGAATCCACTCCATACTCTTCCGCCTCGCCTTGTGTGCATCTTCCATACACTTCTTGGTAAATTTGAGCTGCGTGCGGTAGTGCACGGAGAGAAAATAGTACCGCAGATCCAATAAGGGGCTACCATCTGCTCTGAACATTCCGTAGGATGTGTTTTCATGTTCTTGCGTTCCTCCGAACACAATCGGCACATTGCCCTCACGAGCCTGCTTCTGGCGGTCGTGTTTTCCAACTCGCAGCCGGTATTTAGCAAACTCTTGTATGCGCAGGGATGGACGCCCGTGAGCCTCTACTTTCTCGCGCTGCTCGTCGTGACGGTGTTCCTTGGCATCCACGAGTTCCTGGAATGGGCGGAGCAGGGTCGCTGGGATATGGCACGGTCGGACATAAGAGGAACCCTGCTCACCACGGTGACAGGAGGAGTAATGTCTCCCATTCTCTATTTCACGGGTCTAGAGCTGGTGCAGGCGTCCGATGCGGTGCTCATTGCGAGCTTCACGCCGGTGTTTACGGTTCTGTTCGCTGTGATGATGCTGGGCGAGCGTTTCAACAAGGCGACGATCATCGGAGGGAGTTTTCTGATTGCGGGGCTAGGAGTTCTGATATGGACCGATGTGTGGAACGCAACATTTACCATCGGTTCCATGTATCTTCTTGGTGCCAGTATCACATCCGCTCTTACGACTATTCTGCACAAGAAGTATGTGACGCACCGCCACATTGATTCCATCGTGTTCGTGCGTACGTCGCTTAGCCTGCTGATTATCGGTTTATGGGTTGCCATCGCAGAACCGCAGTCCTTCGGGCTCTTCATCGCGCCGCAGAACGTCTTGCTGGTCTTTGGATTCCCGCTCATAGGTGTGCTTTTACCCTTCTTCTTTTTCTTTGGGGCACTTAGGACGCTCAAAGCGATGGATGTAGGGCTCGTTTCAGGCATAGGGCCGATAGCTGGCATGCTCTTGGCAGCCACGTTCTTAAAGGAGCAAATTGCACCGGTGCAGGTGATCAGTTTGATATGCATTATCCTGGGGATCCTCAACATCAACGTTCCGCTCACAAAGTGGCGTATCGTGCCATCACGCTTGGTAGGTATGGGACCTCTGCGAAAATAGGGATGGCGGAGTCACCACTTGCCTCGTAAGGCATTATGGACCTTCCACCATGCGGCAATCAGAGAGATACCAACGATGATGAGGAATGTGGCGACAATATATGCGAGCAGCTCAGGTGCTACCAGGATGGCGAAGCCGAAGAGCACGCACAGAATGCCGTTGAAGAGTAGTCCGGTGCGCATGCCGCTGCCGAACTGGGGACGGTGTTGCCCGAGGGAAAAATGGAACATGCAGAGAGTATAGCGGGAGTAGGGAGTAGGGAGTAGGGAAGCATGTGGTACTGTAGACAGCGTGATGGAACATGCTGCTCTCAGTATAGAAACTCCAATCGGTCAGGTTCTTCTGGAGGCCAGGGGAGGCAAAATTCGCCACATACGCTTTGTGCAGACCGATGGCGCATTGAGGTCATCAATGGCACTCGATGCGTGCAGCAAACAGATAGCGGCGTACTTTCGCGGCGAACTGCAGATGTTTACGGATATCGATATTGCCATGGAAGGAACGGTGTTCCAGGCGAGTGTATGGGAAGAGGCTTTGCATATTCCGTACGGCAAAACCTGCACGTATCGGCACATTGCCGAAGCCATAGGGAGACCCGGTGCCATGCGTGCAGTGGGGGACGCTCTCCGGCGTAATCCGCTACCCATTCTGGTTCCGTGTCATCGTATCGTTCCCGCAAGCGGTGGTATCGGAGGATTTAGCGCCGGAGCGTGGCGCAAAGCCTGGTTGTTGGACCATGAGAAGGCGCACCTATAACAAAAAAGACCGACAAGTCG
>JAAYXY010000118.1 GCA_012515645.1 Candidatus Peribacteria bacterium
CATCGATGCCATGCGGCAATCCTGCCGCTCACGACTCGTCCTGCGCACCACGGCATGTTGCCCTCTTCCTCTGGATAGGCTGGAGCCTCTGCTGTGCCCCGGCGAATCACTGGAAATTGCGCACCGTCCCTGCAATGGAGGAGACCGCAGACATCTCACTGTGGGAATCAATGCCGCAATACGGAGTGTTGCCCCGCATGAGATCGGCACAATGCAGGATTCCGTGCGTGCGCACATTGGGCGCCTTGCGTCGCAGATAGCATCCCCCACCGCCTTTACGCGGCACGCACTCGCGGAGCTGGACATAGTCGCCAGACAGGGCATGCACTTTGATACGCACGGGAACACTCGTGACCTTCTGGCGCTCTGGCAGGCTCCGTTTGGATGGTCCGAGGGGCAGTGCCGGCAGTACGCTCTTTCCGAGCGTCCCGATGAGCGCGTATTCATTCTGCGCGATGCACAGAGGCGCGCAATCTCCGGTATCCTCGTGTCGCAGGGCGAGAGCACGGAATGGGCTACCGTCCCGGACGAACAGGGTAAAGGGCACATTGTTCCCCTGCTCATCTACGCCAACAGCGTGATGCTGGCGGAACACCCGTCGCAGGACGTGTATGCGGAGCTTCGATGGAACCGCTCCGTATCCCCCGCGCTTAAGAGCGGGTTTTGTATCCCGCGGCAGGAGTACCGCAACTGGCTGCTCACCAATCACGTGACCATCGGCGATGCACCCCATACGGATGCGCCTGATCCGTGGAATACCGGCAGGGGGAAGCTGGGCGACGGTACAGCAGGTGCCATGCTGCGCTCATTCGTGGTGGGGCATATGGAACGAGAGCGCTTCACCGACGAAATCCTGGATGCCTACCTCCATTTCCCCCGCTAAACCATGTTCTACCCCGAATGCCTCACTGCCATGGATGTGTTCCCCCTCTTTGGGAACCAGCTCCAGGGCGATCCATACTCCGTATCCTTTGCAACAGGCACGAGCCTGCAGCAACATGTGAACATCACGGACCAAAGAACGCTGCAAGCATATCTGGAAAACCGCTATGGGAAGGGCTCTTGGGGAATTTCCGGCTACGGAGAGTTCCGCGAGCCGCTCCTGCGGCACCTGCCGCAGATGCGCAGAAACAAGCGGTATATCCATGCCGGTCTGGATATCATCGTTCCACTCGGGTACACGCTCTATGCACCCATAGATGCAATTGTGCACGCGTGCGGATATGAGCCGGGTGACGGCAATTACGGCGGATACGTGCTGCTCCGGCATGGAGGTGATTTTGAGACGTTCTTCAGTTTCTACGGTCATCTGGATACCGGCAACCTGCCAGGCCAGGACTGTACACTGCACAGGGGCGACGCCTTTGCATGCATCGGGGATTTCCACTGCAACGGCAATTGGTTTCACCACACGCACCTGCAGATTCTCACGCAGCGCGCAGTGGCAGAAGAACGCATGCTGCAGGGCTACGTGACACCATGCGATCTACCGAACATGGACGCGCTCTTTCCCTCTCCCCTCCCCTTCTTTCGGGCACGCCAGAGTGAACCTACCCTACGTCCAGCAATGCAAGCACCTGCTCTCGGTCGATGACAGCCAGGAACGTTCCCAGCCGCGGACCCGTATCTTTGCCGATGAGTAGATTGTACGCATCCGCAAAGAACGCGCGCTGGCATTTCCTGTTCTCTGCATCGTCCCGTGATTCATCTTTGGGAATCCGATACGTCAGCGCTTCCAGCTCCTGCAGGCTGAGCCCGGGATGTGCAAGGAGCTCCTGCCGAAGCGCACTGATCTGTGCCTTCGCATCGGCGCTCATGGCTTCTGCGTACGCGGCATTCACACCGGGCAGCAGGCGTATTGCCTGCTCCGGGTTGTACTCCTCGATCCAGTGCCGCGCGCGCGGCAGTCTGGCGCGGATGGACTGCGGGGAATATTGCAGTTCCATGCGCCCGAGCACGTCCTGCAGTCGCTCTTCGTCCCACTGCACAATCTGCCCCAATGATGCCGCCAGGCGGAACGGAATCGCCTGCGTCTGTTCCGACGCAGGATCGCCTCCGCAACTCAGGCTCACAGATGTCTGCGCCGGTGCGGGGAGCGAGGCATACCCTGCAACATCGCGGTCGAACTCCGCGTACTGCCGCAGCGTTTCGGAATCGAACGCCAGCTCGAATTTTTGGCCGGGATGCCTGCGCAGGTAAAGCCATGTAAGTAGAGACGGTTCAAAGAGCCGGAGCAACTGCGCCGGAGACATCACTTTCCCTTTGGAACCCGACATTTTGCCGCCAATGCCGCGCAAGCCGATGAATTCGTACCCGATGAACACGGGACCTTTGCGTCCGAAGATCGTGCGCGCCAGATCGAACGACGTGTCGTAGCTGCCGCCCGGAGATGCGTGGTCGTGCCCTCCGGGCTCAAAGACCACCCCTTCTTCGTTCCAGCGCATGGGCCAGTCCACCTTCCAAGCCAGCTTGGCAATGCGCTCTTCGCGCAGATCAACCTCCTCTTCTTTCCCCGATTCCTTGCAGCGATAGCGAATGATACTGCCACCGTCGTACCCGGTAATCTTTACCGTATCCTTGCCGGAAAAGCGCGAGTACACGGCAATGGGATAGTACGAAGCGATGTACTCCTTCTCATTGATACCCTTCATCTCCTTGCCTTTGTCCGACATGAAAGAGAGGAGAATTTTGGCAATCTCTTCGCGGCGCTCCATGCAACGGACGATTTCATCGTCGTAGCGGCCGCTTTGGTATTCCCGGGACTGGAAGACGTATTCCATGTGGATGCCGCACTCCTCCATGGATTCCATGAACTCCCGTTCGTACCGCTCCGCGTACGATGCGCATGTGCCGTGCGGATCGGGCACCGCGGAAAGCGGCTTGCCGATGTGCTCTCCAAAGAAAGCATCTATCCCCTCCGGCACCTTGCGAAACCGATCATAGTCGTCCCAGGAGAAGAGGAATTTTGTGGGGAGTCCACGCGCCTTTAGCGTCTGAAAAACAGCGTAGGACGTCATCACATCGCGCAAATTGCCGAAGTGCACGACGCCGGATGGGCTGATACCGGCAGCGCAGGTGTAGAGTTTTTCATCCGGAAACTGTGCCTGCACCGCATCCGCAGCCACCTCGGCCCAGTGCCGGTCGGATGCGGATAATTGACTGCTCTTCAGACGCGTCTCAGCCATACAGGGCGCAGGATAGACGAAATTCTCTCTCCTGTAATCTGGATTACCGCCGGAGTCTCTGTGTGCTTGTGCAGGATGGAAGCATGTTTACCATGCACGCAACGTTTCCTCGTTCTCTCTATGGTCTACGGCGCCATCATCCCCGAACTCCAGATTGACGGCAGACCCGCTCCCTACGGCGTTGTTAATGAACGCGCCGTGCGCGCAACAGCAGGCATCATGTTCCTCGTTGGTATCACGACGTTCGTCCTCATCCGCACCACGGGGAGCTCTGTTCCCCTCTCCGTCACCGTACCTCTCTTCTGGATGGATTTCCTGCTCCGTGTGGTTCTCGGTCCGGAACGGAGCATGTTTGCCGTCGCCGGCGCATGGATGGTACGCAATCAAAAACCCGAATGGGTTGGAGCCGTACAGAAACGATTTGCCTGGAGCATCGGACTCGCGTTCGCATCGGTCATGATCGTCCTCGCTCTCTTCATGGGCGTGCGGGGGTGGATCCCACTCTCTATCTGCATGGTATGTCTCGCCTTTCTGTGGCTGGAATCCTCTGCGGGGATCTGCGTTGGATGTTCTGTGTACTCCTGGCTGCTCCGGAATAAGTGGTTGCCAGAACCCGCAGTCCGCCCTGCGTGCCCGGGAGGAGTGTGCGCATTGCGATAAATGGTACTATAGCCGCATGCGACGTGTGCTGTTCCTCCTGTTGCCCCTTCTCTTCGCCGCGTGCACCGCACGCGTCGTGCAGGATCAGCCGGCACCTGCACCTGCGGAGAGACAGCCTGCAGCACAAATACAGGATGCAACCATACTCACCGAAGACAGCCTGGTAGCGGAGGAACTACAACAGGATGGGAATACTGCGGAACCGCAGCATCTGCCCGCCGAACGCATCCCCGTGCTGGTGTACCACCACATCCGCGAGCACCAGGGCTGGCACAAGAGCACGTGGAGTTGGAAGATGACCGTATCGCCGACGGTGTTCGCCCAGCATATGCAATGGCTGGCTGATCGCGGATACACGGCCGTAGATCTTGATACGCTCGTACGCATTTTTTATGGGGGGGAGGAAACAGGACCCGCAAAGCCCGTGGTGATTACATTTGATGACAACAATCCCAATACATACGAGAATGGGCTTCCCGCGCTCCTGGAACACGGACACATCGCCGTGTTCTACCTGGTAGCAAATAGGATGGAAAATCCCGCATTCCTCTCCAAAGAACACATACGTGATCTCGCTGCGCACGGCATGGACATCCAATCGCATACCATGACGCACGCGAACCTCACGACACTCGGCCGCGAACGCCTGCAGTGGGAACTTACAGAGAGCAAACGCATGCTCGAAGAACTCAGCAACCGGCCTGTCCGGCATGTTTCGTATCCTCTGACCGCGCATAGCGCCATTGTGCGCGAGGCGGCACGGCAGGCCGGATACGTGACGGGGAGCATTATGGATCCCCGTCCGGCACACCGGCAGGGCGACCTGATGAAGCTACCACGCATCATGATGACCGACGATACGGATCTGGAAGCAGTCCTGCCGTAAAAAAGCAGGCACCCATAGGCGCCTGCTTTGAGCCGATGTATGGAACCCTTGCTTATTGCCTGTACTGCTCCAGTATATCCATGCGGCAGCGCTGTATGGCAATACGGTCGTCACTGCCGTCTTTGCAGGACTGTATGGCATCGTGCAGCTCTGTGCGCTGTTCGACTGTCAGGTCAGACATGAATCTGCCTTTGCCCATGTCATGACCTTGCCTCATAGCAGGTCCTTTGCCATTCATCATCATATTCGTGCTGCAACAGCCATCTTCGCCACGCATGTGCATTCTCTCATGTGATGGCAGACCCAGCTCTTCGCGCAGAGCATCTGCCCCCTCCCTGTCACCCTGCACCATGAGTTCATGCATGCGTGCGAATGTGTCGAATGTCTCTTCGGTTACCATATCGAGCACGCGCGGGGTGCGGGAGTCCTGTTGCATAAGTGCATTCCAGGCGGCGTAATCGCGGTCTTGCAACGCTTGTTGCATTTGTTCATGGCGCTCAGGGCTGAAGTTCGGCCCGCGTGCGGCGGGGTCGCCGCGGAACGCGAGTGCCGGGACCGCCGCCAACACGCCGATGGAGAGTATTGCTCCAACAGCGCTGCCACGGAGAAAGGATGGTGAAAATTTCATAGAGAAGAAGGGGAGAAACCAAAAGAACGGGACGTCCGCTCTGTAGTACGCAGAATATGCCGGTTTGTTTTCACCCTGCCGGCATACTGTACGGAAACCGATGCGGCATGAGCCATTCGCCGCGCCAGGGGCGTACATCGCTGGCAAGGAATACTCCGCCAGGAAGCGGCGTACCGAGAATGCGGACCGGCATGCCCGGCTGCAGGAGTTCTGATGGCAGTGGACGCGCACCTGCCGTGTCCACATTCCACAGAAGTCCCTCGAAATCGCGCACGAAGAGGACTCTATCGCCTGTGGATTCTACCGTCCCCGCCAACATGCCCTGTTGCGGATTGCTCCAGAAGTCCATGCGCCACTCCCGCACATGCCGGTACGACTCCCATTGCTGCCGAAGCATCACATCAAAACTCTCGCTCCAACCCGCCATGTGCAACAATGCACCCAACACAGCGCTGGCGCCGATGATCGATACCATGCCCTGCCAGAGCGGCCACCTGTACCCACGCTTCGTGTGACGCGCATTGGAGATCGCCAGGAAAACGAGTGCAATGAGCGCCCCCATCCATGCAATCGGCAATCCAGCAAGCACGAGGAATTCCCTCCATCCGCGGAATATTGCGGTATACACATCGAGCTCTTCCTGCTCAATCAGCAAGAGCCACAGGGACATCACCGCGCCCCCAAAAGCCGTCGTCAGTACGGTGAGCGCCCAGAAGACATCGTTGCGGAGAGCAAACCGCCAATGTGGCATCGGTTGCAGTTTGCGCTCTTTGATTTGCCGGGCAACTCTGTCTGCAATACGCATAGTCATGATGGACGGAGAGAATCGCAATCGGCATGCCTGCAGAATGCAGCTTTGCCGCGCCGCAGCAGTGTGGCAACCGTGCCCCGCGGCTTCTGTAGAATATCACTGATCTCATCGACGCTCTTGCCCTCAAAGTACATGAGTTCCAGAGGAGCACGATACTTGAGTGGCAGAGACTGCAATCCCCGCCGGACACGTTCCTGCAGGAGTTTGCGGTCCGTTGCCGCGGGAATGTGCACATCCGAGACGAATTGCGTTAATGCGTTCTCGTCATCCGGGAGCTGCACTTCCTGCGGACGCGCTGTGCTGCGACGATAGTGGCTTATGGCCGTATTGTGAGTAATGCGGTACATCCAGCTATTAAAGGATAATGAAGGATCGAAATCTGTAATTGCTTGATAGGCCTTCAGGAACGCATCCTGCAAAATATCCTCTGCATCGTGCCCGTTGCAACACACCAGTCTGTGGACATAGCGCAGCAACTTGCCTTCGTACCGCCGCATCAGCTCGTCGAATGCTTCCGGATGCTCAGGAACAAGCACGGCAAGCTCAACGTCGGCAGCCGAGGTATCGATCGATTCGCTCATAGCCTTTGATAGTGTAATACGCGCTGTGTGTATTTGTGTATTCACTCCTGCAGAGAAATACATTTTGTTACCTCACACCCCCATACATCGTAGAACAGTGTGGCCGCCCTGCAGGACTCGTGCCGCCTTGCTCTTTCCTGTACAGTTCCGCCCGTATGGATGCAGTGGAACGCGCTGCGATTGACGCGTGCATCACAGGCGACCTTTCGCAATTCGATGTGCTGTATACAAAGCATGTCAGCGCCATTTACAGCTACCTGTACCGCCGGACGCTGCATCGCCAGACTGCGGAAGACCTCACGAGCGCCACGTTCCTGAAGGCACTCGACAAGATCCGCACCTATCGCTCCGAGCGCAGCCCTTTTATTGCCTGGCTGTACGCCATCGCCCGCAATACGCTCACGGATTACTTCCGCACGAATCATCCCACTGCCGATATCGCCGATATCCTCGGACTCTCGGGTGAGGATGATGCGTCGGCGGGAGCGGCGCATGCCGTAGATCTGCAGCGCATTCGTACCGCTCTACACGGCCTCACGGCGCTCCAGCGCGACGTGGTCCTGTTGCGGCTCTGGGACGGCTTGTCTCATGCAGAAATTGCACAGATCGTCGGCAAATCCGAAGCGAATTGCAAAGTGATCTTCAGCCGTACACTCGCCTCGCTCCGCACAGAACTCGGCGCGGCGTCACTCCTCCTCTTTTTCCTCCCTCCGCTGCGATGACACAGGATATTGATGCCATCATCAGCGAACTCATCGCGATCGACCCCGATCTGCGCACGTACGAGGAGCAACTTCGCTCCGCTGTGGCAACACTCGCAAAGGAACGACCGCATGCCGAGCCCGACACCGTATTCGTTGCCGCCCTGCGGCAGCGGCTGCAGGAGCAGGCAACGCAACGGATGGAACAGCAGGGATTTTCTTCCCTCTTCTCCCCTTTACTCACCATGAAATACATTTATGCACTCGCCGGCGCCGTTGCAGGTATAGCCCTCACCGCCCCCGGCATGTACTTCGCACTCCGCGATGGCAGCCCCGTGCCTCTGCCTACGCAACAGTACGCACTGCGTGCGCAGCCAGAAGATGATCAACGAGAACCAGAAGCGTTCGGTTCACTGTCCGTCCGCATGCAGGAAGATTCCAACGCAGCCGAAGTACTCGGTCTGGGCGGCGGTTCACCTGACAGCAAAGCATTCCCTATGCCGCCATCAATGCATACGCCATCCGTACAGTATGACTTTCTGCGGACTCAGTTGGATCTCCCAGAAGACACGGTAGACGTCCTGCGCCGCATGCCCCTGGTGGCAGAGGGCGCGGTGCACGATATGGATCTCATCGACCTCTCATCCTTCCGTGACAGTTACGTGAGTAATTTCTCCCTCACGCAAGAAGCGGAACAAGGCTACATCGTGCAAGTGAATGCACGCGATGGCACGGTTTCCATCTACCGCAATATGGAGCAGTGGCCGGATCTCCTGTACGACTGTGAAGGACCGGAATGCGAACGCATGGTCGCAATTGATTCTGATGACCTTCCTACAGACAACGAACTGCTCGCCATTGCGGATGCATTCATTCTCAAGCACGGCATTAACCTGCAGGGATACGGAGAACCTTTCGTGCTGGATGACTGGCGCAACCAGCCCCATCCCGAAGGATCTTTGCCCGCCGCCCCTCCGGAACTGCAAGTGCTCTATCCCATGCAAATCGACGGACTACCCGTGTACGAACAAAGCGGACAACTGGCAGGCATGGCTGTTTCCGTGGACGTACGAACCGAAACTGTCAGCGGCGTGTGGAACATCATGAATCAGTCATTCCAGCGATCGGCATACCCTGCCATCACGGAACCCGATGCAGTGTTTGATTATATACAAGCATACGAAATGCCTGCCGTACCCATGTACATACCATTCGATAGCAAGGAAGAGGTATCTGAAGAACCAGTAGTACACATTTCGCTCGGCGTACCCGAATACGCCTACATCCGCTACCACCAATTCGACGGCACGGAGCAGCGCGAACTCTTCGTACCCGGATTCATCTTCCCCATCGTGGAATCGGATGGCGCGCCTTCGTACTTCCACCACAAAGCCATCGCGGTGCCGCTCGCGGAATCTCTGTTAGAGTAATCGATCACATGTCACACTCCGTCGCCGGCGTTCGCTTCTTCATTCCTGGATGCGCGCCGGCGTTTTTGGACATTCGCACCAGCTATGGCAAGGTAGGAGCATGGGCAAAGAAACAGAAGGACTCGGGCAAGCACTACAATTACTGCACCGATGTGCTACTCCAGACGGCTTCGTGGCTGCAGCGACAGATAAGGATAATTACCACCGTATTTTGGGCCGCGACGGCGTGATTATAGGGCTGGCAGCCCTCTTAACCGAAGACGCAAAACTTCGCAGTACCTTCTTGGCCACATTGCGCACACTCAAAGCGCACCAAGGTCCCCATGGCGAAATTCCCAGTAATGTGAATGCTCTGACCGGAGACGTGAGCTACGGCGGTACCGCGGGGCGTGTCGATGCGGATTTATGGTTTATGATCGGCTGCGCCGAATACTGGAAAATCACGCAAGACGAACAGTTCTTGGCAGAATTCCTGCCCCACCTCGAACGCGTGCGTTTCCTGCTCGGCGCATGGGAATTCAATGCGCGCGGATTACTCTACGTCCCGCAAACCGGCGACTGGAGCGATGAATACGTGCAGCACGGCTACATCCTCTACGACCAATTGCTCTACCTGCGCGCGCTCATGGGCATGCGCGCCCTGTTCCATGGTGCCGCATCTGTCGAACATCATGGCGCTTTCGACCAGAAAATCGATCGTTTGCGCGGACTCATACAGGCAAATTACTGGTTCCATGACCACTGTGACATTGATAAATCGCGCGCATACCATCACACGTTGTACAAACGAGCGTGCGCTATCGCCGAAGTGCGCAATCAACACTGGCTGTCCTTTTTTTCACCCACGGAGTACGGATACCGTTTTGATGCACTCGCCAATGTGCTGGCGGGACTGCTCGGCGTTGCCACCGAAGAACAATGTGACATGGTGGATGCATACATTGCCCGAGAAGTCGTCAATAAAGACATGCTGCTCCTGCCTGCTTTTCATCCCGTTATCAATCCGGGCGACGATGTGTGGGACCAGCTGCAGGTCGCATTCCGGTACTCATTCAAGAACAAGCCCTATGAATTCCATAATGGCGGCCTGTGGCCCTTCGTCACAGGATTTTATGTCGTCGACCTCGCACGGAGAGGTAAAACGACACTCGCCCGTGCGTACGCAGATGCCATACACCGAGCTAATGCACTCGATGTCGAAGGAGACGGATGGGGATTCTACGAATACCTGCACGGCAAGCAGTACACGCCCGGAGGCATACGGCACCAAGGCTGGAGCGCGGCAGCAGCCATCATGGGGCACTACGCCATAGAAGAACATACATTCGTCTTGCAGCCGTGACAGTGCACCATATTCTCATCGCCTCGGATCTCGACCGCACTATCCTGCCAAACGGTCCGCAGACCGAATCACCGGGAGCGCGCCCACGCTTGTGTGCGCTTGCGCAGCGGCCGGAAGTGGAACTCGTGTATGTATCCGGGCGGGGCAAGACATTGTTGCAGGAGGCCGTCACGCAATATGCTGTTCCTCTGCCCCGCTACGCCATCGGCGATGTAGGCACGACGATCTTCCTGCCACAGGCAGACTGGCAACCTCTGGATGAATGGCAAGCGGTTATTGCGCAGGACTGGAACGGCAGGACGTATGCAGACCTGCAGTCCCTCCTCAAAAACATACCGGAGCTCTGTTTGCAGGAAGCCGAAAAGCAGAACACTTTTAAATTGAGTTACTATGCGCATACGGATACCGATGTCGCAGCGTTACGAGCCGCAGTGCAGCAGCAGCTGGAACCTGCAGGCGTGCACGCTTCTCTCATCTGGAGCATAGACGAAATAGCCCAGACCGGTCTTTTTGACGTATTGCCTGCTCGTGCGACCAAAGCCCACGCCGTTACATTTCTGCGGACACACTTGGGATACAGCGAGGGAGCATCCGTCTTCTGCGGCGATAGCGGTAATGATCTTCCTGCTCTTACGAGCGGCATGCAGGCGGTACTGGTCGCAAACGCGCGGGACGACGTCAAAAAAGAAGCACTGGATATCCTGCGAGAGAAGGATGCAGAACAGAAATTATACATCGCTTATGGCGGTTTCCTGGGGATGAACGGCAACTACAGTGCCGGTGTTCTGGAAGGAGTTGCACATTTCTTTCCGCACACCATTGATTGGATGCGTGTGTGATAAGCGGTATTACCCCCGACTACCGGATCGTATGAAGCGCATAATGAGCGTGATGATTATTTCTTTATCCTTGGGGTCGCTCTCGGCAATCAGAAGGGCAATGGCCACGAGCGCATTGTCGTTGAATTTGCGCTCCCCCGCCCTTCCTCTCAATGCGCCATTGCGCATGAGGTAGAGGATGAACAGGAATGCGGCAATCCGTTTATTGCCATCGGCAAAGGGATGTTCCTTGATAACCAGGTAGAGCAGATGCGCGGCTTTGGCTTCGAGCTGCGTGCCGTCACAGGTCTTCTCCACGGTCTCTAGGATACCCTTGAGTGAGGCAGCTTTCTCTTTGCCAAAAAGATCCGACGCTTCCCTGCGGCGCATAAGATTCTTCTTGAGTGCGCGTATGGCGGACTGCGCGTCGCCATGCGTGAGTACATACCCTATTTTGCTCTTCTGCTTGGGCTCAACGAGTTGCCCCGAATCGTACTGCTGCAAGAGCAACCACGTGTCCGCATAGTCCATGATG
Source organism: Candidatus Peribacteria bacterium (assembly GCA_012515645.1). GTDB lineage: Bacteria > Patescibacteriota > Gracilibacteria > Peribacterales > Peribacteraceae > JAAYXY01. The sequence continues at coordinate 11,578 of JAAYXY010000118.1, forward strand.
ACCCGCAGGAGCCCCTTTGCCTCATCACCGCTCAGCAGGCGCCGCTCACCTGCCGCCTTGACCATATGCACGATGCGCTCCAGTTCGCGCACATCAATGGATTCCCGCGAACGCAGGCGCTTGTGGTTGAGTGTATAGCCCTGCACAAGGTGCTGACGCAGCACGTTCGTCGCCCATATACGAAACTGCGTGGCACGGCGGGAACTCACGCGGTAACCAACAGAGATGATCATGTCGAGGTTGTAGTAATCCACCTTCCTCTGCTTCATGACTCCGCCTTCTTTTTGAACTGTTGCAAAATTTGCAACAGTTGTTTTGGGCTTGAGTTCACCGGAAGAAAAGATATTACGTATGTGCCGGGAAATGCCGGATTTATCGACTTGGAACAGATCGGCAATTTGCTGCAGGCTCAGCCATACCGTCTCCTGCTCGAGTTTTACATCGAGCATAATTTCCTCACCTTTCGGTTTATAGAGGATAATTTCTCCTTTCTTGGGTTCCCGTGTTCCTGCAACCATGCGCGTATCCTAGCAGGAACGTTCCCGGCAGGCATCAGTCCCGTGCCCCCGCTGCGATGGCAAGTACATTGGGTATGGGACCGAATGGTCCGGTCGAAAGCACGCTGGATGCCGATGTCGACCTGGTTCTTGTTCCTGTACGCATTATTGCACTCCTGTATCCAGCACCCAGCCGACCCATGGGCAGGATGCTCCATGATCCGCTACGGCGTTCGCCATTGCTCATGGCATCAATGATCTCAAAAATATTCGGCACGTACATGTTTCTGCTACTCGCTGTGGGAATAACGCCAAAGCGTGCAGCAGACGCTTGCGGCGCTGCCATGAGGACAGTGAGGGCAAAAAGGATAGTTACCATACGCAACGTATTCTTTCATGTATCCTGTGATATGACAAGTTTTCTTTGCATGTTCTACGCCATTGCTCACACCCGTTGTGGCAGCATAGGATGCGCTCTTCCCTGTGATTCAAGGAAATAGCGATAGATGTTTGCATTGCTTCTTTATTTCGTTTTAGCCCTGTATCAAGCGGAAAAAGCTTTCTATATATTTATAATTATACCATCTATATTTTTTGAGGCTACTTGAGAATCTTGCGTAAAAAAATAACGGAGCATAGGATGACATGATTTGCGGAGAGCCGAAGGGCTAGCGAATCAATCAACACCAAGAACACAGACAAACACAAATACATACATTTCCGTTCCTTCACACCGCCGCCAACAGTAGAGAGAATAGTGACCGTGCCAACGCCGCAGGCCGTGCACGCTCCGCTCAGCCACACATTGCATTTTCTTGCCATTCCTGAGTATCGGACCGTGATCACGTCTGTGATCACCTGTGTGTCCGCGCGGTTACTCTTCTCTCTGCTCTCCGATGCCGTCCCCTGGATGCGAGGCTGCTCCAGGGTATGCGCACCCTTACTCCCCATGAACCCCGGTACCTTGCGTGCCGCGCGGCTCTGGTACGGGGACTTCGGTAGGTTCCGAGGAGAAACAAGAAACCTCAGGAGGGCTTACAGAGCGGGAATGCCTCTTCCCACCCTCTCACTCCGGCTCAGCGCCATACTTTTATCGGCCTGATAGCCGCACCGAGAGACACAAACACAAAAAGGACCGACTTGTC
>JAAYXY010000119.1 GCA_012515645.1 Candidatus Peribacteria bacterium
GGCAACGTTCCAGAACTGCCTGGACAGCGAGCAATATGCCCAAAAGGCCAAAGATCAAATGGCAGAAGGTTCCAATTCCGGTGTCCGCGGCACGCCCGGCAATATTATTTACAATAATAAAACTGGCAAAGCCGTTATGGTCAGCGGTGCACAGCCGCTCGCCAGTTTCCAGGAGGCGATTGAGCTCGTCCGGTAAAGGAGGCACATTTGCTACGACAATCTACAACGGGGCATAGCCCCGTTGTTTTTTGCTTTTTTGTTGTTGCATTGGTATGAAAGGCTATACTAGAAACCCTTTCTTTCCAGATTCGCCTATGCGCATATTCGCCTCTGTACTTGCATGTTTTGCACTTCTTGCCTGCACCGCGGTTCCTTCGGATACTCCTACGCCTGACGATACCGACGTAGACGCGGAATTACCGCAGGAAGAAGAATTCACGGATGATGATTCCGCATTGCGGGAAACACCCAACGTGACGTATGCCGGCACCGTCCGACCTGCCGGAATCAGCATCTACCAACAGGGCACGCACCGCCTCGTTCTCGACGATGGTCGTTTCGTTCTTCTGGAAAGCGATACAGTCGATCTGAATGGCTACGTCGATGAACGTGTAGAAGCCTATGGTGCGGTTCGTCCAACTGTGGAAGCCGGCGGCATGATCATGCGCGTTGAACGTGTCCGTCTGGACAGTACTACACAATCGGAGGATTCGGAGGAATCTGAACCAGACGATGAACCGCAACAGTCCGACTCGGAGCCGGAATCAGAGGAAGAACCTTTAGAGGAAGAGGCAGAGGAAGAGGAAGAGGAAGAGGAAGAAGAGCTGGTTTTGCAAGACGACGAGTCCGACGAGACAGAGCCTCCTGCTGAACAAGAAGACAGTGATACTGATGCACAACTGGAAACGGAAATCGATGTAAGTGCTGTCACGGAATACGATGCGCAGCAAGTGGAGACAATGGCTGCCGACACCTATACGGCAGACCGCTGGACGCAGGAATACTGCACCATGCATATAGGATTCTGCATTCCGGTGCACAAGAACTGGTGGTTTAAATCCTTCGGAAGCACTTCTTCCTACCTGTGGCATGTGGAGCTGGGCACGCAGCCTGTCGATGCTCTCGGTGACGGCGTCATTGTGGTCAACCTCGTTTCCGGTTCCCTTGCGGACATCGGTGCCAATGACGGCGAGGTCGTTGTCCAAGACAATGCCGCTATTGGTTTCCGCGCCTGGACCAACGACAGCCACTTCGAAATCGTGGCTCCGGCAGTACTGCAGGAACCTATTCGCTTCATTACGCAGCGTCTGCGCGAGCACGACGGTGAATGATCTGGTACACTCCAGCCGTGCAGCCGTTTCCACCCCTAACGCCGGATAGCAATCAATGGTCTACGCTGGTCGAGCCGGACAACAGCACTAAGGAACCGCAGACCGCGACAGAACGCAGGTACGCCCCGTTCTCCGAAACACTCCGCCTGTATGCGGGATGGCTTTTTGCTTGGTATGCGCTTGTCTATGCACTTGGTTTTTATTCCAGCACCAGACCGCTGCCGTTCGACATTCCCTACATTCGCGGCATGTACTACTCGCCGCTCGTTCTCTCCTTCACACTCGGGTCATTCCTCTTTCTGCTGTGGGGTTCCGTTGCAGCAGCAATATCCGCACGGCGCGCTGTCAAAATCCTGTTGGGTATCGCTGGCATTGCTGCATTCGTACTCTACCGAATCAACGTGTAGCGTTATATCCCCAGTTGCTTGCGGATCGCATCCGCTTCCTGCTGTTCGTGCTGTTTCGCATGCTCCTGCACGCTGATGGATTGCAGGTCTTTCCAATCCTGCGCATGTTTTTCCTCCAACTTTTTGAGCTGGATTAAGTGCTTGGGGGAAAGTTCGCTGAATTTGCGCTTCTCCTCACCGAGGATCTTCTGCAGTTCATCGATTTGGAACTGGCTCAGTTTGGGTATCGCCTGAATAATGCGCCATTTTTCGTCTCGCGTCAGCGAAATGCTACCGCGGAGCAAGGTGAGAAATGCCTGTTCATCGAACTGCGCTTCCGGATGTGAGGGCAGCGGAATATTCTCATTATTCAGATGCGCGGTGATGCTGCCGAAGCGGTAATCACCCACCTCTCCCAGAATGCGAATATCTTCGTCGTCATATCCCATTTCCTTCGTCGCCGGTACACCTGGGGGAGGCGGAGGCGGACCGGGATCCTGCGAAGGTGGTGCTGCCTGGTCGTCCTGTTGCTGTCCAGACTGTTGCTGTGTAGGCGGAGGGGACACCTGCGGCGGTGCGGCGAATACTTGCGACGGATCCAGACCTCCTTCGGGCACGGAATCGCCGGGTCGCGGAGGCTGCACTCCTCTTTGCGGCTGCTGTGCGCCGCCTGCCGGGTTTTGCGTATCATCTGCCATACTCACTATGGGGAATTACACTGCAAGTCTAGCAGCCGATGACTCAAGAACAACAGGAAACCTGCAAAAGGAGGATACTACTGTGGTACTGGCAGTACCCTCCTTCCTGCTGTATCCGCACCTTATTTTTCCGGACACGCGAGTATGCTGCGCGCCGCTTCCTGCGTCTGCTGGCGCAATGCGTACGTGCCGTCCGTGCGCCTGACGAGCTCCTGCCCGCTTATGCTGCGCGATTCGGGTGTGCCGAAGGCATGCTGGTCCAGACCTTGCCAGATACCCGTCTCCGGGTCCTGGTGGGTAAAGAGGGTATTCACCATGGGAAAGTGTGGGAAAGAAATAAAAAAATCCCCGCTTGTCGGCGGGGATCCCAGGTGGCGTAAGAGAAGTATTCAGCGCACACCAGACCCCCGCTGCATCATATGCATCATCATGAACATTGCGGCCTGCTGTGCGTACGGGGATATGTGCACTGCGGTCAGTGTAGGATGGATATGGATTTTGTCAACGGGCGATATGCCCGTCCGCCAAGGAACGTTCTGCCGCCCGCCGGGCGCGCACCACGAGTTCGGGGTTGAGCAATCCGCCCATACGCACTTCTGGCAGCCCGCTCTGGCGCGTGCCGTAGAGTTCACCGGGACCACGGATCTGCAGATCGATTTCCGCCAACATGAATCCCGAGTCATGCTCTTCCATGGCGCGCAGGCGGGGCGAGCGCGCCTGCTGTGGCGTCGTCGTAAAGAGGAAACAATGGCTCTTGTGTTCGCCGCGACCCACGCGTCCGCGGAACTGGTGCAGCTGCGCCAGCCCGAAGCGCTCCGATCCCTCGATGACAATGATCGTGGCATTCGGTACATCGATGCCGACTTCAATGACCGATGTGGACACCAGGATATCGTATTCCCGGTGCTTGAATGCGCGCATCGTTTCTTCCTTTTCCTTCGGTAGCATTTTGCCGTGGAGCACGGCAACGCGCCTACGGGGAAACGCCTCCTGTAAACGTGCCGCTTCCTGTTCCACGCTGCGAATTTCCGCCATCTCCTCGTTTTCCGATCCGCGGATGAGCGGGCAGATGACAAAAACCTGCCGTCCCTCTTCGATCTGGCGGTCAATGAAGTGCTCCACGGTGGCGCGGTCGTTCGGACCGACGACGCGGGTGGCTACGGGCTGCCGCTTGCCCGGTTTCTCTGTGAGGACAGAAAGATCGTGATGCCCGTGCGCCGTGAGCGCCAGCGTGCGAGGGATCGGCGTCGCTGTCATGGAGAGGAAATGCGGGCTCCCCTTCTCCTTGAGCATCGCCCGTTGCATCACGCCGAAGCGGTGCTGTTCATCCACGATGACCAGGCGCAAATCTGCAAACTGCACGCTCTCCTGGATGAGTGCATGCGTTCCCACGACCAGATCGATCGTCCCTCGCGCCAGCCCCTGCCGTATCCGCCGCGCCTCCGGCGCCGGCGTGGATCCCGTGAGCAGAGCGATAGCGGGGTGCCGCATCGGTCGCGCAGGCTTTTCCTCTGCGGCGTCACTCTGCAGAAAACGGTGGAATGCCACGAGGATGGAACCGATGCTCTGCGCGTGCTGCCGCGCGAGCACCTCTGTGGGCACCATGAGCGCGCACTGTCCGCCGCCGCTGATGGTGTGCGCCATGACCGCCGTCGCGACGAGTGTCTTGCCTGAACCAACATCCCCTTCCAGCAGACGCGACATGGGTTCCGGGCGTTCCATGTCCCGCAGGATTTCGAAGATGGCGATCTTCTGGCTGCCTGTAGGCGTAAAGCGAAGTGATGCGAAGAAGAGCCGGATCAGCGCAGGATCCATGGGTATGGCGAGGCGTTGCTGCCTGCTGCTCTGCCACTCCTTCTTCTGTTGCAGTACGGTGCGCTGCAGGGCGTACATTTCCTCGAACGCCATGCGATCGCGCGCGCGCTGCGCTTGCTCGCCGTTTTCGGGAAAGTGCAACGCTTCTATAGCCGATGCCCTGGACGGGAATCCCTCTTCCTGTACAACGGTTTCCGGCAGCGTTTCCGGCATTTTTGCAATCGCTGGCCGCAGCAGCGGCAGTTTTTCGCGCAACCACTTCGACGTGATGCATTCATGTTCCGCGTACACCGGCACCAGCCGCCCCGCGTGCACCAGCGATAGCGATCCGCATTCTATCCGCTCAAACTGGGGACTCTGTATTTGCAGCCGGCTTCCATTGCGCACAAGTTTGCCCGTGAGCACTACTTCGTCGCCTTCCTGCAACATCCGGCGAATGTGCGGCTGATTGAACCACACCACATCCGCCCGGTCACCCTCGGCATCCGTGAGGCGCGCCGTTACCAATTGTTTGCCTGTGCGCGTACGGACGGATTTGATATCCGCCACCGTACCGCGGAACGTGCCTTTTATGTCCAACGGCGCTGTGGCCAGAGGCTGTATGGTACTGCGGTCTTCGTACGCGCGCGGCAGGTACATGAGCAAGTCTTCCACCGTGGCGATTCCCATGCCCTGCAATGCCGCAATGTGGTCTTGCGTTGTATGGAGGACCCTGGCGAGCGGCGTCTTGAGATTCATAGGTGTACAGAAGTATACCAGCAGGTATTGTCTACGTCAGCCCTGCTGCTTACCATGATACACGCGAAGATGCATACGGACGCTTGTAGCGTCAGTGGTACATAGTAGAAAGAGAAGATCGGCAGAAAGCCGCTGTGCAGCACGGGACAATGTGAGTATTATATAGGGGAGAAATCGGGGCGTAGCTCAGTTGGCTAGAGTGCGTGCTTTGGGAGCACGAGGTCGCTGGTTCGAGTCCAGTCGCCCCGACCAGCCTTCGCTCGCTGCGGCGAGCTGTGTCTGGCAGAACGTTCGATGTGTGTTGTTCTAGGCCAACCACGGAATGCGCTATGATGTATATCCATGCTCGTCCGTGTCCTCACAGCATCCCGCAGTTCGGGCATCAGCGATGGTCTGACGTACGCGTCGGACACGCCCGCGGTGCCGGGGCAATACGTGCGTGTGCCACTGCGGCGGCAGATCGTGGATGGCATCGTACTCGAAATTGCCAAACACAAAGACACGCATCTCCAAAATATTAAGGAGATCCATGGAATGACCGGTAATTTACCGCTCCTGAGTGCAGCACAGATCCGCACGCTGCTCTGGATGAGCGAGTACTACCACTGCTCCCCACGACAGGCGCTGCAGGTGTGGTTACCCGCTCCTCCGTGGAAACATTTGCTCCCGGTCAGCGTCACGACGTACGCCCTCGCAGACGATGATCCGCACGTGCGCGGTTCGCGCCAGCAGATGCTCGTAGAGGCGCTCCGCGGCGGCAAAACGCTCACGCAGGAACAGCTCAGAGAAGAAACCGGAGTGGGAAGAGCCACCATACGGGCGCTGGAAGAACGAGGTGTGATTACGGCATCCGTGCATGCGCACGTCCATCCGCAATCCAATCGTCTGCCTTCGTGCACTCTGCCCACACTCACTCCCGGGCAACACGTTGCCTATGAGTCTTTGAAGAATGACCACCGCCCCTCGCTCCTCTTCGGTGTGACGAGTAGCGGTAAAACGGAAATCTACGCCGCACTGATCGCCGATGCCGTGGCTGCGGGCAAACAGAGCATCCTACTCGTGCCGGAAATCCTGCTCACGGAACACTGTATTGCCCGTTTTGAACGACTCTTCGGCGGCAGAGAGCACATCGCCGTTCTCCATAGCAAGCTCACACCCGCACAGCGCCGCAACGCCTGGCGTGCTATCCACGCCGGCGCCGTCCGGCTCGTAATCGGTTCACGTTCCGCACTATTTGCGCCCGCACACAATCTGGGACTCGTGATTCTCGACGAAGAGCACGAGTGGACGTACAAGAACGAACAGACGCCGCGGTACCACGCCCGGGAAACCGCGGAAATGTTGTGCAGACACGCCGGCGCCAAACTGGTCCTCGGCAGCGCCACGCCATCACTGGAAACATTCGCGCGTGCGCAGGACGCGGTGTACCACATTGCCCGCCTGCCCGACCGCTACGGCGACCATGCGTTCCCTGCTGTCCGCGTCATCGATCTTGCCAGCGTGTCCTTTGGTTCCCTCTACCCGCTCTCTCCTCCCCTGATCGATGCTATAGAGGAACGCCTGATGCGCGGCGAACAGAGCATCCTCTTCTTCAACAGGCGGGGCACGGCCACCGCTCTGCTCTGCTTAGACTGCCGCCGGCGCATCATCTCCCCTGCATCGCAGCTGCCGTATACGGTACATACACGGCGGGACGGCACGCCGTTTCTGATGGACCACACCACGGGCGCAACCGCGGATATGCCATCCGCCTGCCCGCACTGCCAGTCCGTGCGTCTCTTCGCAGCAGGAGCAGGAACCCAGCGGTTGGATACCCTGCTGCAGCGCCAATTTCCGCAAGCGCGCATTCTCCGCGCAGATAGCGATACCCTCAGGAACCCCGAGCAAATGCGCGACCTGCTTACAGCAATGCGCAACAGAGATGCAGATATCCTGCTGGGCACGCAGTCTGTGGTCAAAGGTCTGGACCTCCCCGGCGTCACGCTGGCCGCCGTGGTCCTCGCGGATATCGGTCTCTCACTGCCGCACTTCCGTGCCGGCGAGCGCGTCTTCCAGCTGCTCACGCAGCTCACTGGCAGGAGCGGGCGGGCGCAACCCGGCGAAGTGATTATCCAGACGTTCCGTCCGGATGCGCCGGAGGTGCGCATGGCGGCAGAACATCGGACAGAAGAATATCTGGAACAAGAACTCAAATTGCGCCGGCACGCGGGCTATCCCCCCATCATGCCGATCATCCGTTTGCTGACGCGGGGAGCGCATGCCGCAGAACGTGCCGGTGCGCTCACCGTTCAGCTGCGCGCGCAAGGCGCATCATGCACTGTGAGCTGCTCTCCTACTCTCTTTGGCGGCGGACGGGAATGGCAGGTACTCATCCGCGGCACAGATCCCGCTGCCTGCATAGGGAGCATCGACCTGGACGGTATCGTCGTAGACATAGATCCCATAGAGTGCATCTAAGGAACAATCTCCCGTTGCTCACAATATCCAATTGCCCCGCACACTTCTACACTGCGGGATTATGAAGCACACCATCCTCTCCGCAATTCTCTCTATTGGCCTCCTCGCGGCCACACCTGTATCCGCAGCTGCGATTCTTGGAGCCGAAATGCTCCATGTCACCGTTCCCATCAACGATGACCTGTACGCGGCGGGCGGGCAAATCACCATTCAAAACGCCGTAGGCGGCGATGCCGCTCTCGCCGGCGGTGAGTTACTGATGACCGGCACAATCGGCGGCGATGCCCACATGATCGGCGGGCGTATAGACCTACGCAGTGCCGTCGCGGACGATGCGCACCTCGCCGGAGGGGAAATCCGCATCTCCAGCACCATTGCAGATAACCTCTTCGTCACCGGCGGGCGTGTGACCATCGCAGAAGGCGCGGTAATCGGCGGCAATGTGTACATCGCAGGAGGCGAAGTGTTCCTGGACGGCACGGTACGCGGCGACGTTTTCGCGCGCGGCGGGAGGCTGCTTGTGCGGGGAAATATCGAAGGTTCAGCGGATATTGCCGTCGCCGACTTCATGATGTTCGGTTCCATCGGCGGTCCCTCGCGCATCGCAGCCGAGCGGATCACCCTCGCAAACAGCGCTTCCTTCGGCGATGACATACTGTACTGGCAGCGAAATGGCGCCATGGCATTCACTGGTGCATTGGAAGGTGGTGCTGTCGCAACGTACGATGCATCGCTTGCCCTGCGCACCTGGAATATGCGCGAGCAGGTATCCGGTGCCTTTGCCAGTGTCATACTCATGAGTCTGGTGTATTCCACACTCTTCGCCGTTGTCATCATCATGCTGCTTGCGGCTGTGACCCAGACATTCTTCCGCAACACGGCACAGTTTCTCCGGAAGCAATTCTGGGCCAGCCTGCTCATGGGATTCCTGTACTTTGTGGCCATGCCCGTCGCTATTGTCCTCCTCTTCCTGACTGTTTTGGGCATTCCCATAGCCATCGTTCTGGGATTCCTCTATGCACTCTCGCTCTGCCTCGCCAGACCGCTTGCCGCCCTCGTACTCGCCAGAGCTATGGAACTCAACTGGAAACGAAAATGGGGCTACTGGGCATATACCGGCGTGAGCATTTTGGCATACGTGGTCCTCTTGCTTCTTTCCTTCATCCCGTTCCTGGGATGGTTTGCCCTACTCATCGTGATCTGTGCCGCATTTGGGGCACTCCTGCACACGAAGTGGACTATCTGGAAAAAGGTGCGTTGACCTTTTGTATTTATCACTCTACACTAGAGAGTGATAATGGATATGAACCGATTCACAACAAAGGCGGCGGAAGCCATTCAAGGCACCATGCACCTTGCTGGACAGCTGCAACACCAGTTGCTGACATCGCTGCACCTGCTGCTGGTACTGCTCCGCCAGAAGGACGGACTCGTGCCTTCCCTGCTGCACAAATTGGAGCAGGATCCTGCACATATCGCGGAAACGGTGCAGGAAAAAGTAGGCGAGCTGCCCATCGTGAGTGGAGGGCAGCCGTACCTCTCCCCGGAACTCAACCGTGTCCTGCAGGACGCCGAAACAGAAGCAGGCACGCTGCGGGATGATTATGTCTCTACAGAACACCTGCTGCTGGCGCTCATGGACGTCAAAGAAGTGCAGGCGCTCCTTTCGATCAGCAAAAAAGATGTTGCCGCCGCACTCAAAGCGCTGCGCGGCAACCAGCGCGTAACGGACCAAGATCCGGAGAGTAAATACCAAGCATTGGAAAAGTACACCACGGATTTCACGCAACTGGCCAGCAAGGGCAAGATCGACCCCGTGATCGGACGCAATGAAGAGATTCGGCGTGTTATGCAGATCCTCTCCCGCCGCACCAAGAATAACCCCGTTCTCGTCGGCGAGCCGGGGACGGGCAAGACGGCGATCGTCGAAGGACTTGCCAAGAAGATCATTGACGGCGATGTACCCGACACGCTGGCAGGCAAGAAGATTTTGGGTCTGGACATGGGATCGCTGCTGGCCGGTACCAAGTACCGCGGCGAGTTCGAGGACCGCCTGAAGGCCATCATTAAAGAAATCGAAGCGAGCGACGGCCAGATCGTCCTCTTCATCGACGAGCTCCACACCATCGTGGGCGCCGGCGCCGCAGAAGGCGCCGTCGACGCGGGCAACATGCTCAAGCCCGCGCTGGCGCGCGGCACGCTGCGTACGATCGGCGCGACGACGCTCAAGGAGTACCGCAAGTACGTAGAAAAGGACGCCGCGCTGGAACGCCGTTTCCAGCCCGTGATGATCGAACCGCCGCAAATCAAAGATGCAATCTCCATTCTGCGCGGTATCAAGGAAAAGTACGAGGTGCACCACGGCGTGCGCATCCAGGACAATGCCGTGGTAGCCGCAGTCACGCTCTCCGACCGCTACATCACCGACCGCTTCCTGCCGGATAAGGCCATAGATCTCATGGATGAAGCAGCGTCCGTCCTGCGCATAGAGATGGACAGCAAACCGACGGAATTAGACCAGTTAGACCGGCAGATCCGGCAATTGGACGTCGAACGCGAAGCCCTCAAGAAAGAGAAGGACGATGCATCCAAAAAGCGCCTCAAAGCCATTGAGAAAGAACGTTCCAACCTCTCGGAGCGCCAGAAGGAACTGGAAACGCGCTGGCAGAACGAGAAGAAAGTGATCGATGTCATCAAAGAGTCCGGCAAGAAGATTGATGCCCTGCGCGCGGAAGCGGAAACCGCGGAGCGCGAGGGGAACCTCCAGCGTACGGCGGAAATCCGCTACGGCAGCATTCCGGAACTGGAGAAAACAATCGCTTCCTCTCAGAAAGCATTGGAGAAAGTACAGAAGGATTCCCCCATCCTGCGCGAGGAAGTGACCGAAGAAGACATTGCACGCGTGGTTTCCCGCTGGACGGGCATACCCGTCAATAAGATGCTCAAAGAAGAGAGTGAGAAACTCACCCAAATGGAAGAAGAACTCGGCAAGCGCGTGATCGGCCAAAAGAGCGCCGTCAAAGCCGTTGCCAATGCAGTGCGGCGCAGCCGCGCCGGCATGCAGGAAGAAAACCGCCCCATCGGCTCCTTCATCTTTCTGGGGCCAACGGGCGTCGGCAAAACGGAACTCGCTCGCGCGCTCGCGGAATTCCTCTTCAATGACGAAGACCTTATCACACGCATCGACATGTCCGAGTACCAGGAGAAACATTCCGTTGCCCGCCTGATCGGATCGCCTCCCGGGTACGTGGGGTACGAGGAAGGCGGTCAACTCACGGAAGCCGTACGCCGGCATCCGTACACCGTCATCTTGCTCGACGAGATCGAAAAAGCGCATCCGGAGATCTTCAACATCCTCCTGCAGGTGCTCGATGACGGACGTCTGACGGATGCCAAAGGGCGCACCGTGAATTTCAAAAACGCCGTCATTATCATGACGAGCAACATCGGTTCGGACATCATCATGCAGCAAACACAGCAGCAGTCCGGCAGCAAAATTTTGGATGCCGTGTTCTCCGCGGACGGCGAACTCTCGCAGATTCTCCGACAGCACTTCCGCCCTGAATTCATAAACCGCATCGACGATATCATCGTATTCGATGCGCTTACCAGAGAGCAAATCGCGCAAATCGTGGATTTGCAGATTGCCAGGGTTGCCAGCCGACTGGAGCAACAGGGCATTCAGATTTCTCTGAGTAAGAAAGCCTCAGAGTATCTTGCACATAAGGGGTACGATCCTGCGTTCGGCGCACGGCCGCTCAAGCGCCTCATTCAAAACGAGATCATGGACGAACTGGCGCTGCGGGTGATTGAAGGGAAAATAAAAGAGGGGGATACGGTGAAGGTGGATGCGCAGAACGGTGCGATCTCACTCAAGACACAGTAGTGCGCAGGTGTGCCAGCGCAATGCCCGAAGCCACGCTCACATTGAGTGATTCCTTTTTGCCGAACATCGGTATGTGCACAATGTCATCCGACACGTCCCGCAATTCCTGCGGTACACCCAGCACTTCGTGTCCGATGATGAGGCAGATCTGTGCGGGAGGCAGGTACTCCTGGAGCGCAACCGCCCGTTTGTCCTGTTCCAGCGCTACAATCCTGTATCGTTCTTTTCGCATGCGCGCTATGACTTCCAGCGGGTCACGGACATACTCCCACACAATCCACTCTTCTGCTCCCAGCGCCGTCTTGCTGATCTCGCGCCGGGGCGGTACAGCCGTATAACCTGTGAGGTACACCTTCTGCACGCCAAAGCAATCGCACGTGCGAAAGAGCGCCCCAACGTTCCAGAGCGAGCGAATGTTGTGCGCCAGGAGGATGATGTGCCGCTTCATGGCAGTATTTCGAGCGTGCTCGCGTGCGGATTGGCCAAAATCTCTCTCAGGCACTGATCGCGCAATGCGGCCTCCGGCACGTTGCTGCACACGTAGCAAACGCCCGTTTCGCCCCCGCCGATCGCCGCGCTGCCCGTATCCGGCTCGTCCCGCCGCAGGAGCGCAGTCGCATGCGCAAAGATGTCATCTGCGGGCTCCTCCTGCCCCGCATCGGCATTCCACAGAGCCACGGAGCTCCCCCTGCGGATGTACGCGACTTCCTTGTTGGGATTAAAGAGCGCAAACGATTGCAAGATATTCCGCCCGTCCCCGGATGCGGGCGCAAAGTACTTCAGTTGCCGGAGCGTGATCGATGGTGCCACTCTGCGAGCCGCCTGCTCCACGGTGCGTTCCTCATTATTCGTGATGATGGTATCGATGAAAATTTCCAGAGGCCTGGCCGAACGCAGAGGAAGCTCTGGTGCGGCAGGTGCCTGTTGCGCCGCGCGGTGCGTCACCGCATTCCCGCTACCTGATGCCCGGCGTTCCATCCATCGCTTGAAGGATGCGAAATACGGTAATCCTTCCGGCGAACGCTCCGGGTGCGGCATGAGCGCCACCACGTTCCCCTCGGGATTGCAGATGCCGGCAATGGCGTACAGCGAACCGTTGGGCGTCACAGAGGGATCTTCCGATACGTTCCCCTCCTCATCGCAGTACGAAAAAGCGATCTGGCCGTTTTGACGGAGTTCCTCCATAAGCCCTACATCCCTCGTGGTAAAACGCCCCTCTCCGTGCGCAATCGGCAGGTACATTGGCCCCTGCCAGTCCGATGTAGCGCATCGCTGCCGGTCGCAGGTCGGCTGCATCCAGACCCACTCATTCAGGAATCCCGGTGCATGCTCCCCTATCGCATTGTGCGCCAGGCTCATGCGCAATCCTTCACCTAGCGGAATCAATCCGCTTTCCACCAGTACCTGCGCCCCGTTACAAATCCCAATGACCGGTTTACCCCCTGCTGCTTCTTCCCGAATGACGTCCATCACGGGATCGCGCGCCGCCACCATGCCCGAACGCCCACGGTCTTCGTAACTGAAACCACCCGGCAGCACGTACCCGTCCGCATTCCGCAATTCCTGTACATCGCTGTTCCAGCGGAAGAAATGCGGACGCATCCCCGCGCGCCTGAGCGCGCGGATGGTCTCTACTTCGCAGTTGTTGCCGGGAAAGGACAGGACAGCGACTTGCAACATGGCTAGGTTGTAACCTACAAACTAAACAGTCATCAACTCTTCCTCCTTCTTTCCGGCAATATCCTCTATCTGCTGATTCGCTTCGTCCACCGCCTGCTGCAGGTGCTTGAGCTGCAAGGCGCGATCGTCTTCGTCGGGCTCCTTGCGGATATTTTCCTGCGCTTCCTGCCGGTGGTGGCGGATGGAAATCCGCGCCTCTTCGGCGAGTTCGTGCACATGTTTTACCAATTGCTTCCTGCGCTCTTCGTTCATGGGCGGCAGGTTGATGCGCAGCACCGTTCCGTCGTTCACGGGACTGGTGCCCAGATCCGCCTTTTGGAGCGCTTGTTCCACGTTTTGCATCACACCTTTATCCCACGGTTGCACTACGATGGTGCGGGCGTCTTGTATGGTGATCCCGGCGACCGTATGCAACGCCTGCTTGCCTCCATACGCTTCCACTTCTACGTGCTCAACCAGCGATGCCTGCGCACGACCCGTCTGCAATTTGGCGTACTCGCTCTGCAGGTGCTCCACCGCTTTGCCTGCTTCGGTCTTGAACTGATCAATATCCGCTGTTGCCATGGGAAATGAGGAGGAATGAGTAAAGAATGAAAAAAGAGAAAATGCAGAATCAATCCGACACGAGTGTCCCAATATCTTTGCCCTGTACGATGCCCAAAAGGTTGCTGCGCTCCGTAAAATTGAACACGCGGATCAGGAGATTCTGTTCGCGACAGAGGCTGAATGCCGCCTGGTCCATCACCTTGAGATTCTGTTCAATGGCCTGCTGGTACGTGACCGTTTTGTAGAGCTGCGCGTCCTTGTATTTCCCTGGATCTTTATCGTACACGCCATCCACATTGGTCGCCTTGAGCAGCACATCGCACCCCAGCTCCAGCGCGCGCAGCGCCGCAGCGGAATCCGTAGTGAAGTACGGATTGCCCGTGCCTCCCGCGCAAATGACGATGCGGTCTTTCTCCATGTGCCGGATCGCACGCCTGCGCAAATACGGCTCCGCGAGCTGCGGCACATCGATGGCACTGCAGACGCGCGTGTCCTGGTCCAGTTCCTCCAGTGCGGACTGCAAGCCGACGCTGTTCATGATCGTCGCGAGCATGCCCATGGCATCGCTGGCGGTGCGCTCGATGCCGCTCTCTGTAGAATCGCGGTAGCGCCAAATATTCCCGCCGCCCACGACCACCGCGAGCTGAACGCGCTGATCGGCCACACCCTTGATGCTCTTTGCAACCTCCTTGAGTGTTGCGCTGTTTAAACCAAAACCCCCCGGCGTGCAGAGCGCCTCACCCGAGAGTTTGAGCATAATCCTCTTGTAGTGCATCGGGCATAGGATACTCGAAGTATGCTGCTGCTGCCAAGTCGCAAAAAACGCTGTATAATCGTATGCAAGCCCCGACCCCGCACCACGCGCTTTGCTTGTGTGCGGGACGAGTAACTCAAAAAGTATGAGGCTACGATCTTTTCTCTCATCTCTACATGCCCCGGTAGCTCAGTTGGATAGAGCGGCAGCCTTCTAAGCTGTAGGTCACAGGTTCGATCCCTGTCCGGGGTACCATACACTTTTCACTTCTGCTAGAGACAGAGCAAAACACACAAGAGATTAAAGAATTGGTTTAGATCGGTCTCCAGTTTACCTATGATAGAAGTATGTATGATTTTTTTGGGCACCCCATCTGGAACTTCTTGAGTTCAATCGCTGCACTCATCACTTTGTTTATCTTAATGAAAACTCCTTTATCGAAGTACTTCGAAGCAATTGCCAGTTGGCTTATTGCAGTTCTTGCTTTCTGTAGTTTTATTGTTGGAAATATCGTTGGTCAAACCGGCTTATCACATGTACTCGAAAATTTAAGTAGCAGACAATTAGACATTGTAACTGCAATACTGATATTCGCCTTTACAATCCTTTCGTTTGTTATTGCAAATTCTATAAAAAAACTAATGCTACAATATCGTTCGAAGCCTGATCATAGTTCAGAGGATTAGTTCTTAATAAGCTCCCATAGGGGGTACCATTCGACTCACTCCTCGCTTTGCGAGAAGCTCGCTCATGGTAAACCACGAAAAGTACAATCGCTCGCAGCGAAGTGAGCGGCAGCCTTCCTTGCCCTCCCAAAGCTTTAGCGAAGGAGGGTAAGCTGTAGGTCGCTGGTTCCCTGTCCGGGGTACCACGTAAAGACGCTTCGTGACTTTGTCACGAGCGACCACGTGGCACCGCCGAGAAGAATATGCACAGCGACTTTACGTGGCGCAGTGCAGCGCCGCCAAACATGAGTCAGCGGCTCACAGCGAAGTGAGCGGAATCGACGATCCCAATGAGGAACGCAATTGCCCGATCAAATACAGGATCTTCTCTACAAGTATCCTTTGAGGATTTCCCATTGGTCTTGTCCTAATACAAGGTAGAACACCAGCCCGCCCAAAATCCCGTGGGCAATCCCGAGCGTGAAAATATTCTTGTATTTGGCATGGAGATAGGTGAATACGCATCCTGCGATAAAGGTGGCAATGACAAGTTCCAGTGATGGTATGTGAGCACATGCAAAAATACCTCCCGTAAGGAGCGAGCGCATCACGAGTGAAGGCGCTAGGGCAGTAAGATTCTTTGCAACGAAGTTCTGTAAAACAAATTGTTGGGATAATCCCCATACAGGATACATGCCAAGCACGTACCAAAAACTCAAAGGCAACGGTGTGTTTGCGCGGAAGATGCCATATCCGTAGAGCACAAGTGCTGCAATCAACACAAATACTGCATATGGAAGAATACTTTGGGACAATGTATCGAGGCGAAAGCCCCACGCTTTCATACTGTTTCCCTTCGATTGTTTTATGCGAAGCAAAACGTATGCCAGAACGATGACAATCGCAAAGATGTTGTAGTATGTGGCCATTACCGGACCAGCAGACATCTCTATCATTGGCTGCATTGCGCCAATGACGAGTATGAACGATAGTTCGAAATAATTGGGCTTCATAGCATTATATTACCATTGCACAGCATTCTTCCTGTATGCTCCCGATCCAGAACATCTGCGGGCAGGAACTCCTGTCCGGGGTGCCACGTAAAGTCGCGTCAGAGGCTTTATGCGATTATTCTTTCGTACCTTTAGGAATATGCCTTATATCTACGTCTTGTTTGATAACTTCTATTTTTTCTACCTCCATAAGAACGACGATAGGATTTTTTGGTTTTATTTTCATGAAAAACCTCCTCCAAAGTCTCATCGAAAAGAGCAGCGACAAATCCAATCATAGGCA
>JAAYXY010000120.1 GCA_012515645.1 Candidatus Peribacteria bacterium
AACAATTTTTTTGCTGGTGTTTCCGCGGACAATCGAGTCATCCACCAGCAAGACGTTTTTGCCTTTAAACTCCAGTTCGATAGGGTGCAGTTTGAAACGGAGGCTCCTCTTGCGCACCGTTTGGCCGGGCATAATGAAGGTTCTGCCGATGTAACGGTTTTTGATGAGGCCCTCGCGGTAGCGTATTCCCAGAATGTTGGCGAGACCGGTAGCCATGGGACGTCCCGTGTCCGGAACAGGGATCACAGAATCGATCTTCAGACCTGATTGCCTGATCTGGCGCGCAAGGGCTTCGCCCATGCGCACACGCGCTTTGTATACGTTTACCTGGTCAAGATTGGAATCCGGTGCTGCCAGATAGACCCATTCAAATAGGCAGGGGCTTAAGTGCCCCGCGCGGATTTGCCGCGTGTGAAGGTGGTTTTTGCTATCGATGAATACGGCTTCCCCAGGGTGGATATCCCGCATGAACTCAAAGTCCAGAGCTTTCATGGCGGTATTTTCCGAAGCGATGATGTACTCCTCTTTCATGCCGAATTTACGTTTGCCTAATTGGAGCGGACGGATACCGTACGGATCGCGGAAACCCACGATGCCATGGCTGCCAATCAGTGCAACGGCAGAATACGCGCCCTTGCATCGGCGCATCACATGCTTGAGTGCGCCGAAGATGTGATTCGGCATGAGTTTGGTCGGTCGTTGGTGCCGCAGAGCGGAAGCAAACATGTTGAGAAGTACTTCGGAATCCGATGATGTATTAAGGTGGCGAAAACGCTTTTCTACCAGTTCCTTTGCCAGTTCCTGTGCATTGGTGAGGTTACCGTTATGCGCGAGTGCCATGCCGAAAGGCGTATTCACAAAGAACGGTTGCGCTTCGAATTCACTGGAACAGCCGGCTGTCGGGTAGCGTACGTGCCCGATGCCCATGGGACCGAGCAGTCGTGACATGGATTTTGCATGGAAGACATCGCGGACCATGCCGTTGCTCTTCTTGAGATGGAATTGGCTGTTGTAGGTGATGATACCGGCGGCATCCTGGCCCCTGTGCTGCAGTAGCAGCAAACCGTCATAGAGATCCTGAATGACATCACGGTAGCCGGAGACTGCAATTATGCCGCACATATGCAGGAATGCTGCAAAGCACCCGTGGCGAGAGGCGCCACGGGGAGAATAAAGGGGAAGAAGAGACTGTCCACGTGTGCATTCTACTGGTCAATCTGCGGTATGCAAGCAGTTGTAGATCTTGATTGTCAGCCATGTTTGCTATATTTGATACTTGATAAATATTATTGTATAATAAATATATGAAAAACAGAGAAACACCAAAAACGCAACCAACAGTTTCATTCGTAAAGGAGCAGCTGCACGCGTCGCTGGACGATGTACATCGCCAAGACATTGCGGAGCTCATTGTAGAATTGCAGCAGCTGGAAGATACATTGGATGGCGACAGCGACCGTTGGGAACAGGAACTCTATACGGTAAACAGACAGTGCGAATATCTGCGTGCGGGTGACTCCATTGCGCGTAGGCGTATGGCGATGCGTACGATTCATGACCTGGAAACAGATATTCTCGATATGCAATTGTACAGCGATGAGGAGAAAGTACGGCGGCAGGCATCGTCACAGCCTGTAAGCGATAAAGAGGTACGGGATGTGTATCGGGAGACGCGCGCACGTGGCGCAAATATTATGAATCACATGAGCCATCGTGCAGGCAGGACGCACAAGTCCGGAGCAAAAGTACGCAAAGTATTCTAGGAGGATCGTTGCCTCTGTGCCGCATGGACGCAGTTACGTATGAGGCTGGCGACCGTCATAGGGCCAACGCCGCCGGGGACGGGTGTAATGGCAGCAGCTTTCTCCTGTACGGCGCCGAAATCTACGTCGCCCTTCAGTCCCGCATCCGTGCGTGTGATGCCTATATCCACGACCACCGCATCATGTTTGACCATGTCTGCAGTAATGAGGCCGGGTTTGCCAACCGCAACACAGAGGATGTCCGCCATGCGCGTATGTGCGGCGAGATCTTGCGTGTAGATGTGGCAAGTGGTCACGGTGGCATTGCGGTTGAGCAGCATGACAGAGAGCGGTTTACCGACGATGTTGCTGTGTCCCACAATGACGGCGTGTTTCCCCTGTACGGGGATGTGGTAATGATCCAGGAGGAGGAGTACGCCTGCCGGTGTAGCGGGTGGCAGGTGTTCGTACTCTGTGGAGAGAAAGACTTTCCCCAGGTTGTATGCGGTGAATCCATCCACGTCTTTTGCGGGTTCGATGGAGCGCAGGAAGAGCGGTACGCTCTCCTGCAGATGTGCCGGAAGAGGCAGTTGGAGAATGAAACCTGTCACGTCATCATCGGCATTCAGAGACTCAATGAGACGGAAGAGTGTATCGGCGGACGTATCGGCGGGCAGGTGCTCATGCCGGTGGCGCATGCCGACCTGCTTGCAGCTCTGCATTTTTTGGCGAATGTAGCTTGCACTGGCCGGATCATCGCCAACCTGCACGACAACGAGCTGCGGGTCAAGATCACGGATCGCAGGGCGCAGTTCTGTAAGCACTGCTGCCGCTGCGATCTTTCCGTCGAGGATGAGGGCTGGCATCGCCGCCATCATACGGCGCATGCGTGGCACTTGCCAGTGCTTCAGTAGGGTGGTGGCGCGGAAACCAGGCGACGTTGCTCGGTATTCAGGCTCATGGCTGTTTTATCCCGTATCTCTGCTGTAATAGCTGTATAGCGCGCCAATTGTTCCGGATCCATGGCATCGCGCAAATGCGAAAGCACGCGCATGCTCCGGAAGACGATACCGGAGTCGCCGTTGCAGAGAGGCCGTCCCATACGTTCACCGACGAGGTGGAAGTGGAAGTCGATCGTTTCGCAACTGGACATGGCAGAACGCTACACCTGTGCAATTCACCAGGATACTGCACGGGAAAACCGAAGTGATCATGTAGCATCTTTTGTGCATCTGAATGCCAAAAAAGCGAGGTATCCAAAGCGGTTACAACGTGGTGAGTACGGGTGATACCGCCTCCCAGATCGTCTGTGC
>JAAYXY010000121.1 GCA_012515645.1 Candidatus Peribacteria bacterium
AGTAGGGATAACTGTCCAGGTTATCCAGAAGCGATTGACCGAAGAGTAATACATCGTAGTCGCGCCGCAGAAGTTTTTCCTCGAACGCGGCGCGTGTCTCCGGAATTTCCAGAGCGGTGCCGATACCCAGCTGGCGCCACTGCTCCCGCACGAGTTTGGCAATTTGCGCGTACTGGGGAGGCGAAGGGCTGGTGAGTAAGCGTAGACGCAACGGTTCACCTCGCGCATTGACGCGAATATTGGGGAGCGTATCTTTGCCTCGTAGACACAACATCCCGTTCTCTTCGGTTAGATCCAGAATATCAATGCACTCTTCTTCGGGAAGAGAACTGTCACGGGAAGACACAAAACGCTCCAGCAGATCTTGTTCTCTGGAAGCGCGGCGGAACGCAGACCAGCTATCCGTTCGCCAAACATACGCGGAATCCACTACAGATCCGCGATCATTGGATAATTGCACTTGATTCAGTCCCATCCGCAGTGCCCCCGTACCCTGCGTGGGCAATTGCGTGATCCATGCTCCGGAATTGGTAGGATGCAGCTGCAGAGGAACACCATTGAGTAAGCCCCCGGTGGAGCCGACAGATGTAATCGATCCCGTAACGGTAAGCGTTGCCCCTGTGGAAAGGAAGACGATGGATTCCATCTGCAGATCACCAACCAGATTGGTTTCGCGTATTTCCAGCAGACGCTGCAAGCGCACTTTCTCCGGCAGGTGCCACTGCGAATTAAAGAGCGCACCCTGCGCGGCTGTGGGATCGTATTGGTAGCGCCAATCAGACATATCGATTTCCAGCAGCGGCGTATCCACAATGAGCGATTCATTGACGATGTCGGCAATGGCCTGCTTATTCGTACCCAGTTGCAGAGCCAGGCGCAGGGTTTTGTCCTGCAAGTAGCGATCCTCTGTATTCAGGAAGAGCGCCACATACTGTGGCAGCGTATACGTCACGGGGTGGAAACTCCGGGGAACCAAAGGCTCTCCTTTATCATTGCGAGGAACCAGGCGCACGCCGTGCAGGTTGCGCAGATCGGAAAGTAACGTGACGTAGTCCGGGAAAATGCGGAACACCACGCGCTCAAGGTGATACATGGGCTCCATTGGTCTGGGAAAGCGTTCCAAAGTGATTTCGGTGCTCAATTCTGTCTGTACCATGCCCTTAAACGCATAGGGACCGGCGCCCACGGGATGGAAACCGAAGTCCAGAGCCATATCCATTTTGCCCGGAGGAACGCCTTCGAAGGCGCGGGCAGGCAGCAAACCGAGTGTCAGGTTACTGGGGAAAAAGGAGTATGGTTCAGCCAGGATGAAACGCACAGTTCGGTCATCGAGGCGTTCGATGGTAACGCCGCGGAAATTTTGCCGCAGCATGCTGTTGGGAAACTGCGGATCCTGTACGGTCTGAAAGGTGAAAAGTACATCATCCGCCGTGACAGGATGCGGGTTTTCCTGCGTCGAATCGTGCCACTGCAGCTCTTCACGGAGAGTGAGTGTGTAGATTTTGCCGTCACCGCTCACTTCCATGGAAGCCAGGTCTTCTTCGATGTGTTTTGTCTTCGGATCGTATTTGAGCAGTCCCGAGAATATGAGGGACACGATGTCCCGGTTCACATCATTCGTAACAATGAACCAGGGATTAAGAGGCAGCAATTCGCCAACGGAACCTTCGATATACGTACCCCCTACAGTGGGAACCACCATCGAATGAGCAACGTAGAAGATACGCAGAACGGCTGCCAGGGAAAGAATGAACGCGATGCTCAGGCCTACGGTAAGCCAGTGATACCACTGTAAGTGGCGGAATGGATGCCGTCGGATTGTCCGCGGAAGCGGCATGGATGGATGGTACTAGAGACCGGGGAGCAGAGGAAGCAATGGGCGCACGCCAAAAACACTGCACCCGATTTCCAGGAGATGGAAGATTAAAAGTACCAGCGGAGGATCGACAAAGCGAAGAAGGCGATCGAAAGCCAGATGGAGACCTTATAAATGAGGAGCTCCGCGCCGCGCCGCTGGATAGCAACCGAAGCACCGGAACCGCCGAAAGTGGCGGAGAGACCGGAAGCCCTGCTCTGGAGCAGGATCGTGAGTGCCATGAGAGCGCCGATGAACATGTGGAGGAATTCCATTGGGTGCATTGTACGGCGGGGGGTGGGCATGGCACAATGCTACTCACAGAGTTTTTGTGGGTGGTTAGCTCAGTTGGTCTAGAGCGTCTGGTTTACACCCAGAAGGTCGCAGGTTCGACTCCTGCACCACCCACCATGAATGAAGACTTGACACGATTATTAAAATTATTTATAGTCTCATCCTTTGTATTTCTCCTTCGCAGAATTCTTATGAGTACTATCACTGCACGCATACGAACTCTCACAGTTCTGTCTGCCGGTCTCTGCCTCATGCTGGCACTGCATACGGGAATCGTGCCGCAGCCTACCAATGTTGCCAGTGCTGCCACGGAAGACACTGTGAAGAACCGGGTACGTATTTCCGTAACGGATGGTCAGACATTCGCCGATCCGCAGGACGTGCTCACGTACCGCATTCTGGTAACCAACAGGGAGAATATTCCCCGGAGCATCGATGTTCGCGCGCAGACGCCCAGCCAGTTCATCATTCACGAAATCACCGGACCGCACCGCAAGGATGGCCGTAAAATCGAGTGGTACAACCTAGAGTTTGAACCGCAGGAAACGCGGGAATTCTTCGTGACGGGACACGTAGAACGCAGTGTGCCGGAATACTTCCCGATGCGTTTTACTGTAAGTTCCGGGCAGGAAAGGGCTGTAGATACAACAACGATCAGTGCGGAAGGGAAAGACTATGGCTCACTAGTTGTGAGTCTGAGTAACGGGCAACAGTCCGCCCGGCCAGGCCAAATCTTGGAATACGTCGTGGTGCTGGAAAACACGTCCAGTACGTTGTTGACCAATATGGAAGTGCAGGCCAGCTTGCCGCCCTACACGGAATTCGTCGATGCTGTCGATGGAGGAGAATGGCTGGGAGGTGGTATTTTCTGGGAAGGTCTCACCGTGAGTCCACTGGGTCGTCGCATGCTCCACTATGTTGTGCGCGTGCGCAGTGACGCCCCTCTTGGAGGCACGATCCGTGCGGGTGTGAACGTGATGGGACGCACGGAAGCGTACGACAATACCAATATTGCCACAGTTGCCACAGGCACGCCGGACAGTGCTGCAGGCAGGGACGCCGTGCTGCGCAAACAGGCGGATCGCCGCGAGGTGCGCCCGGGCGACACCGTGCTCTTTACGGTCATGCTGCGCAACACCACAGATCGTGCGTTTCGGAACGTGACAATCACCGACCAATTCGACGCACAGTACCTACGCCTGGCGGAAACCGTACCTGGTGCCCAGATGAGCGCAGGAAGTATTATGTGGAACATTGGTACACTGGAACCAGGCGGAGAGTGGATGGTGCGCTACCGTATGCAGGTGCACCCACAGGCTCCCCACAGCCTGCAGATCAAGAATGCCGTCACTGCAACCGGCGAAGGCATGGAAACCGTCTCACTCACTGAACGCATCGTGACAGGAACCGTTGGTGTCATCACAAGCATGCCGAAATCCGGTGCGAGTCTGGATGCCTTGTTCCTCTTGCTTGCAGGACTCCTGAGCATCGCAACCGCAGGCGCGCAGGCACGCAGACAGGCAATGGTTGCCTTCATGTAAACAATCCAAATTGGGCTAGCTGAGCGCGATGAAAATTTCGCGCATGAGATCGATGATCGTGGAGAAATTGAGTTCAAACGGGATGCCCATTAGATTGGCGATGAAGGAAACTGCGAAAAATGCTACGAATGCGACCACGAGACCAATAATGGCAAAACGAATGGTATTGACCGCCTTCTTGATCTTCTCTTCGTTGCCGGCAGAGAGAATGAAGGAAATGCCACCAACGATGATGTAGATCAACGAGAGAATGGCGGCAATGATGAGACCGAGTGCAACGAACGTAGCGACGATTTCAATGATACTGCCGTTTTCGAGGAGTCCACGGAGCATGGAAGGCTGGGGGAAGAATTACGAGGGTGATCCAGGGGGCTCGAGAATCTTTAAATTGACGCGCTGGGCATTCTGGCTACCCACAACACGCAGCAATGTGCGGAGTGCCTGGATGGTTTGCCCGTTCTTGCCGATGATCTTACCCATATCCCGTTCACTGACCTGCACCGTGAGCAAGATACCCAGTTCATCGACTTTGGACGTGATGGAGAGTGCATCTTTGTCCTCTACCAGCTCCGAGAGCGCATACTGCAGGAATGCCAAACCCGGGACAGCACCAGTCACGGGTGTGCTGTCTGCAGGAGAGGGAAGTGTTGCATCGTCGGTATCAGCCATAAGCGCAGTGCAGTGTACGCACAACCAGGCAACCTGTCACATGGTTTTTATGCAGCTTCTTTTTTCTCTTCTTCCTTCTTTACTTCCTCTTCCTTTAAGTCTTCCTGTGGTTCTTCTGTCTTTACATCCTCTTTCACATCATCTTTCTCCTCTTTGACTTCTGCCGGTTCCTGGGCTTTTTCTTCCTCTTTGACCTCTTCCTTCGTCTCTTCCTTCACCTCTTCTTTTCTCTCTTCCTGTACGTCCTTTTTCTCTTCTTCTTTCTGCGCTGGTGCCTCTTCTGTTTTCACCTCCTCTTTTGCGGCTTCCTCTTTTTCTTCCTCTTTCTTCTCTGCCACCACTGGTGCCTCAGGCTGTTCCTCCGGTTCTTTCGTGGGTCTCTTCTTGGTGTATTGTGCAATAAAACGATCCATGCCGTTCATGCCTGCACGCTTGAGAAGACGTGCAACGGTATCGCTGGGTTGTGCACCTTTGGAAACAAGTTCCGCAATGCGATCTTGGCGTACCTCGAACACAGGCGGTTCGCGTGCGGGTAGATAATGACCCAAAACCTCCAGAAAACTCTTCTTTGCGCTGCGGCGCTTCTCCGCAAGTACAACACGAAATGCGGGTGTGTTCTTTCTGCCGGTGCGCTGGAGACGAATAACGAGCATGATGGTACAGGAAGGATCGGCAGGCGTTCACTGGAATAAACCTGCACACCACAGGAGAGCAGTACTCTCCGCTGCAGCCTGCAAAGAATAGCGATGCTGCAGGCGGAAGCAAGAAAAAAACGCATCCAAATCACGCGCGGATCACGCGTATGGATTCTACCAATGCGCCCGGGCACTCCTGCTGCAGATACACCTGCAGGTCATGGGCGCACTGGTGTGCTTCCTGCTGTGCTATGGAATGATCGCAGGCGATCATCAACACACCGTCTTTGAATGAACGGGCGCGCACAGCCTCCCTGCAATGGGGCAACGCATTGTCCAGCCACTGCTGTGCGCGGGTCACCGCGAGTGAGGACATGGCGTGCCCCAGGAGACCGCGTTTCCTGAGCACTGCAGGGAGGAGGGAGCGAATGGAATCCATGAGAATGGCAGTATAGCAATGCACACAGAAAATGCAGATACGTGCGCTACATAGCGAGTTGTGAAGTCTTGCTCACGAACGCAAAGAAGAGGAAGAGCACCGTAAAACCAATAATCATGACAAAGGGCGCGATATCCGAGATCCAGTTACGGCGCCCAGGTGTAAAACCTCGCAACAGGAGAGCATTGGTGACAACGGAAACAGAGCTGAGTGCCATGGCAAGTCCAGCGAGTTCCGGGCGTAGCACAATGCCGATCGGTGCGAAGACCCGTGCCGCAATGGGGATGCCCATGACGTTATAGAAGAGGGCAAAGAACATGTTCTGCCGTATCTTGCCCATGGCAACACGACTCAGGCGAATGGCAGCCACGGTATCGCGCAGGTCGTTGCGCACCAGTACGATCCCGCCTGTTTCCATGGCGATATCCGTTCCGTTACCCATGGCAATACCCACATCAGCCTGCGCGAGCGCAGGGCTGTCATTGATGCCATCGCCAACCATGGCCACCTTCTTCCCCTGTTTCTGCAGGTGCTGTACCTGCAGAGCTTTCGCCTCCGGCAGGACTTCCGCGAGCACGTTTTCTATACCTGCCTGCGATGCGATGGCACGGGCAGTACGCGCGTTGTCGCCAGTGATCATGTAGACATTCATACCAAGCGCCTGCAACATTACTACTGCTTCCACAGAAGTCTCTTTCATGGTATCGGCCACGGCGATGATGCCGAGCAATGCCTTGTCCGATGCCAGCAGCATGGCGGTTTTGCCGGCATCCTCTAGTGTACGCAGCTGTGCTTCGGCAGACGCGTATGCCACTCCTGCGCGCTGCATAAGTGTGCGATTACCCAGGAAATACGTTTGACCCTGCAATGCACCTTCGATCCCGTGACCGGGGATGGCATTGAATTTCTCATGTTGCTCCAGTGTCAGCATTCGTGTCTTGGCTGCCTGCACAATGCTTTCGGCGAGCGGATGCTCGGAGCCCATTTCCAGGGAAGCTGCAATTTGCAGCACGGTTTCCTGGGTACCCTGCAGTGCGACAATGTCCGTCACTTCAGGTTTCCCCTTTGTGAGCGTACCTGTTTTATCGAAGATGATGGTATCGATGCGTTCAGCGGCCTGGAGCGGTTCGCCGCCGCGAATCAGGATGCCGAGTTCTGCACCCTTACCCGTAGCCACCATAATGCCGGTGGGCGTGGCAAGCCCTAGAGCGCAGGGGCAAGCGATGACAATGACGGAAACGAATGCGAGGAGCGCAAACGAGAGCCCCGCTCCAAGCAGGAGCCAGACGAGAAAAGTGAGGATGGCAACAGCGATGACCGCTGGCACAAACCAGGAAGACACCCAATCCGCAAAAGCTTGGATGGGTGCACGGGATCCCTGAGCGTCTTCCACAAAACGAATAATCCGCGCCAGCGCTGTCTCCGCACCCACATTCCGCGCGCGCAGCTCTATGCTGCCGCGACCGTTCATCGTGGCGCCGAAGACTATATCACCTTCCTTCTTTTCCACAGGAATGCTCTCTCCGGTCAACATGGATTCGTCGAAGGAGGAGAGTCCGCGCATCACAATGCCATCAACAGGAACCTTCTCCCCGGGACGGACAATAACGATATCGCCGACCATAACATCGTCGATGGGAATTTCGACGATGTCCTCATCGCGCCGCACACGGGCAGTCTTGGCCTGCAACCCCATGAGTTTATGGATTGCCGCACCCGTATGTCCCTTGGCGCGCGTTTCCAGCCATTTGCCAAGCAGCACAAATGTGATGAGCATGGCAGCCACCTCGAAGTACATATCGTGCGCCTCGAAGAGGAGAGTACGTGCCTCAAGTGCCTGTCGAACGAATGCAACGGCACTGAAGAAGTACGCCGTAGACGTGCCGATGGCAATCAGGCTGTCCATAGAGAACATACCAACGCGCAAACTGGACCACATACCGCGGTAAAAACCTGCACCGAGCCAGAACTGCACGGGCGTTGCAAGTACGAACGATACGATGCCCATCCAGGGCATGAGACTGCCCGCCGGTACCCAATCAGGCAGGATCGGCAGCGTCATCATGAGCAACATCGGAGCGCTCAGGATTATGCTCCAGAGGAATCGATTTCTGTACGAGCGTATTTCGGCATCACGGTGGCGCTGCTCTGTCTCCCGATCTTGCGCATTGGCAACGCTCGCGTTGTACCCGGCGGATTTGACGGCGCGAATGAGCGCCTGAAGATCGGTTACAGCGGGGTCGTAGCGGATGTGCGCTTTCGCCGCCGCGAAATTCACATGCGCATCCTGGACGCCCGGCGTGCTCTGCAGCGACTTGGTAATGAGCAGTGCGCAGCTGGCGCAATGCATGCCATTGATGGAAAGATTGACATTCTCTGTGGTCATAGTGGTCGGGGGAAGAAGGAGTATACCCCTCGGGACACCAGGGGGGCGGCCGCTTCCGCGGAATCCTGTGCAGGAGCAACACGTACCCGTGCACTCACCATACCCATGGAACAGGTAATGATGAAGTCCGATGTAGGATTGGTGATAGGACCGATACGGGCGGTTTCACCTAACTGCAAGCGTTCAAAGAGGCCAAAGTCGGGAACTGTGACGATGCTGGTACAACCACTGATGTTGTCCGCATCCACATGTATCCACGTTGTTCTTCCGGCTTCTATGCTGAAAGTATCCGGCACGTACGCAAACCGGTCTACGCGCATATTGATGATCTGATCGCCATTGGGTGCAATGGTGACATTGGGATCATTACCACGAGCGTATACGGCATCCGTATCGTATTGCCGGAACGGCAACAGGCTTGCAGTATCGATGCCAACGAGTGTTAAGCCACTCTGGAGGTTCCAGAGAGACAGAAGGAGCACCAGCGTGCCGACGAAACGCAGGAAGATACGCGAGTACGTTCCTTTCGCCATCACAGTGGAAAGAGCACTGATGCCCAGTAGGGAAGGCAGCGTGCCTACCGCGAAGGAGAACATGATCAGAGCGCCCATGGTAAAGCTCCCCGATGCGAGCGCCGCAAGCTGGAGAGACTGGGTGAAACCACAGGGCAAAAAGAATGTCAGCGCTCCCAGGAAGAACGGCGCTGCAGGATGGGGATGTTCGGACATATCTGCGATCCAATGCCCTAGGCGTTTTGGGAGCCGTATAGGCACACTGCCCTGCGGAAGAATACGGAGCATCGAGAGCGCGAGCGAGAGCATAATGATTGCCACTGCGATGCTCAGGAAACCGCCTGCGCGCGGACTGAAGACCAGGGACGTGCCGATCCACCCGATGGCACCGCCCAAGACGAAGTACGAAACGAGGCGCCCGATATTAAAGGCGATTAGAGGTTTCCATTTTCCCAGCGACCCCTGCTGAGGATGCATTGCATTCCATTGAGTGGTGACACTCAGCAACAGGCCTCCTGTCACAGCAAGGCAGCTGCTGGCGCCTGCAACAATGCCGATAAGGAAAACACCGCCCATCGTCATGGTACCGCCAACGGCGGCAGCTGCATCCGTAATGCCAAGGCCTTTGAGCACTTGGTACAGTGCGAGAATGGTGATGAGAGCGGCGCCGATTTCCAGCCATTTGCGCGAATCAGCAGGCTCTGTGGAGCGCAATGGACGTCTGCCCGCAGACGGTGCATCGCTCTGCGGTTCTACGGTATAGCCGGCGTGTTCCACGACTGCGACCAGTACATGGAGTGGCGGGATTTGCTTCGGATCAGCGTAGATCCGCGCGATTCCCTTTTTGAAATGAACGTGCGCCTGCAAGACTCCGGGAATATTCTGGAACGCACGTTCCAGAACGATTTCGCAGCTGCGGCAATGCATGCCTGCAATGCGCAGATCAATGCGTTCACGGTGTATTGGAGATGTATCCATGATGAATCATAAAGAAGGATATACAAACAGAGAGCCACAAACATGCGGCTCGTACAACGGTCTGCATATCCTTCTATACCCGTAGAACGATGATAGATATCTGCGAGAACAAGATGGGCGATCCGCCTGGCGGTCCGGTATCAATCGACGGAATGCCCGTGGAGAAATCTGTGCATGCTGCAGCAGGAATCGTGCCGGCAGATGCAACCGGCTCCACTGCCTGCTTATCAGAGGAAGATTCCCTTTGATCAGCGACGTACGTATTCAGGAAACACTGGCCATCCATGTCGCAGGGCAGGCTTGAGAGCATCAGCGCTGTACTTCCGGAGTACGCCGCTTCCATGGCCATTGCGTGATGAGCTGAGGAAACATGCGTATCAGCTGCATGTACATTCATCGTACGCATCGGGCAGAAGTTGCCGAAGGCGATCGATGCCGCGAAGAGCGAAAGAATGACATGCTTCATAAAACCAATGCATAGTACAGCATACTGTTCAAACGTGAAAGCAAATACCTGCTGTGCAGCATCAGAAACATGCGGCACCCAACACTTGCACTACCCGCTCCGCCGTTTCTTCCCATGTTGCAAAACGCGTCGGCGGAGGCACCGGTAGCGCATCGATCTGTGCCAATGCTTCGGCTATGGCCTCTGTCTGCGGTTCCACCAAAACCCCGTGGTCGCGCACGACTTCCGGGATGGCGCCCATGCGGGGTGCAATCACCCTGCAGCCGCACGCCAGCGCTTCGGCGAACGGCAGACCGAATCCTTCGTACGCCGTTGCACTCACGCACGCGAGTGCGCCGCTATAGAGTGCTGGCAGGTCGTGGTCAGGAACGCCGTCGATACGCACAGTACCGGGAGCAAGCCGCAGGTTCCGGTGCTCGCAGCCCCCGGTCATGAGCACCAGCTCGCGGCTGCTGTCCTGCAGGGACGCGTAGGCATCAATGAGCATCTGAACGTTCTTGTGCTGTTTTGCATTGCCTACATACAGGAAATACGGCTTATGCAAGCCGTATTTTTCCAGCACCGGTCGCCGCTGCTCCTGCGGCACCGGACGGAAGAGTGTACTGACGCCTTCATATACGACCGTGGTCTTAGTGCGCACGCTTTCCCCGTACACCTGTGCAAGCTCGCCGGCAGTAAAACGGCTGACGGCGATGATCTGCCGCGCGCGGAGGACCGCGGAACGCATGAGGAAACGGTATGCCATTTGCTTCAGCCGGTGCGCACGGTTGGGGTACCGGTGCAGGATCAGGTCGTGCACCGTGAGCACATGCGGCACGGGGCAACGCAGCGGCACGTTGAAGTGCGGGGAGAAGAGCGCATCCACTCCCGCTCTGCGAATCAGGGCAGGAAACCGCAACTGTTCCGCAAAGGAGTAGTGAGGGATATCCGCACAGATGATCAGCGCACGGCTCTGCAAAGGCGCAAGCCACGGCTCGGCGGTGTCGCGCACAAAGAGCGTGTACCGCAGAGGATCGTTCCGCTGCAGCATGTGCGTGACGATCTCGCGCGTGTAGCGCCCAAGCCCCGAGTGCGTCGCGGCAAAACGGCAGTCGATGCCTATATGCATGCAATCAGTATGCACCATTCTTCATGCAATGTGCACTGCGGATGCCTGTTCGGCTCTGCACTCCAGCAGCACACCACGGCACTGCGGATGCGCATGTGCCTGCTGCACCAGTTCCCGTATGGCATCCATACCGTCTTGTCCCGCGTACAACGCACCATGCGGTTCGTAACGCACCACGTCTGGAGGCAGGACTACGCATTCGGGAATGTACGGTGGATTGGAAACAACAAGGAACGGATCATGCAAATCACTGACAGGATCAAGAAGGCTGCCGTATCGAAACATGATGCGGTCATTCACATCGTGGCGCCGGGCATTCATCCGGGCAACGGAAAGTGCCTCTTGCGAAATATCGGTTGCAATGACGCAAAGATCGGGCAATTCGCATGCGAGCGTGATGCCGATGCAACCGCTCCCTGTGCCGACATCCACGATCGTACGAACACCTGTGAGTTGCCCGTACATTGCAGCGCAAACCACAATACCGGTATCTACAGATCGCACAGTATCGCACGTGTTTCCATGGAATCTGTCGAGCGTAAAATCAATGAGACCTTCCGTTGCGGGACGTGGAATCAACACTGCCGGTGTTATACAGAATGTACGTCCGTAGAATTCTTTCTCACCCGTGATGTAGGCGACAGGCTCGTATACAGCTCTTCGCGCTATGTTTCTGGTAAATGCCGCATGCGCCTCGGGTGGTATTGTTTCGTCTCCATGTGCAATGAGCCACGTACGGTCTTTCTGGAGCGCATGTGCAAGGAGTACCTCCGCATCCATGCGGTCAATACCTGCCTGCCGAAGCATGTCCATGATGATCATAGAGAGATGGTAGCTCATGCACCGGGGCAGTAGCGAAAACATCGTAACCATGCTACAAATACCGCATGCAGAATATCCTCTCCTCCCTCGGACCGGTAACCGCAGTGATTGGAGCCCAGTGGGGCGATGAGGGCAAAGGCAAAGTGGTGGACATGCTCGCGGAGCGGTACGACATCATTGCGCGCGCCTGCGGCGGCGCGAATGCGGGGCACACCATTGTGGTCGGGGCACAGAAACACGTCTTCCACCTGTTGCCTTCTGGATGCCTGCACCCGGGCAAAACGGTCGTGCTCGGCAGTGGAATGGTCATTCATCTACCGACGCTCCTGGAAGAAATCCAGACACTCAAACAAGCGAGAATCGACATTGTTGATCGTCTGTGGATCGCAGCCAATGCGCACATTCTGCTAGATGCGCACAAGGCGGTGGACGCACGCCAGGAAGAACAGCGTGCACAGGCAACAGGGGAGGGGATCGGTACTACCAAACGCGGCATCGGCCCCGCCTACATGGAGAAAACGGGACGTACCGGCCTTCGCATGGAATCGTTGTTGCTGCCTGAGAAGAGCTTGCAGGAAGCATTACATACGCAACTCAGGCACATAGAGGAACTCTACGGCATTCAGACAGATGCAAATATGGAAGAGCAAAACCTGCGGGAAGCCCGATCGCTCCTCGGTAAACGCATCAGCCATGATGCACCGGCACATCTGGCGGCGAACATGTCGCAGGGCAAAAGTGTCCTCATAGAAGGAGCGCAGGGCGTGCTCCTGGACATCGACCATGGCACGTACCCGTACGTCACAAGCAGTGCAACGACCATTGCCGGCGCATTGCAGGGACTGGGTATTGCACCACAAAAGCTCACATCGTGCATTGGTGTCGCCAAGGCGTACTGTACGCGCGTTGGTGCCGGTACATTCGCCACGGAAGCGGACGAAGAATGCCAGAATCGCCTGCGTGAACGAGGAGGGGAGTACGGCGCCACGACCGGCAGACCGCGCCGCTGCGGGTGGCTGCATCTGCCCGATCTC
This sequence comes from Candidatus Peribacteria bacterium, assembly GCA_012515645.1. Lineage (GTDB taxonomy): Bacteria > Patescibacteriota > Gracilibacteria > Peribacterales > Peribacteraceae > JAAYXY01. Next base: position 12,740 of record JAAYXY010000121.1, read on the forward strand.
AACAAAGGCGCGATACTCAACGGATTCACACACTGGAATATCACCAAGCTCGATGTGCTGGATAAGGAAGAATCCATTCCCGTAGGAGTCGGTATGCAGGACGATGGCACCGTGCAATGGAAACAGATGCCCGGATGGTGCGAATCTACAGCCGGCATCACGCTGTTTGAGGATTTACCGACGAATGCGCAGAGCTATGTCCGGTTCATTGAGGAACAAACGGGCGTGCCAGCCGCGTTCATCGGCACAGGCCCAAAGCGGGAAGAAATGATTACCAGAGCTTGAAAGAGGAGAGAGAGGAATATGTACTGCAAAAAGATACCGCGTCTCTTTAGCGTCCTCACACCGCTGCGGGAAGACAGCATGGCACTCACCTTCCCGGGTATCCCGTTACAACCTCATACACCTCTCTCCCTACTCCCAACTCCCTAATCCCATTCCCTACTCCTCATCCACCCTCTCCCCCCACTTCAGCTTGGCGCGCAACGTCCGGAAAAACGTATCCTTCTTGCGCCTGAGGAACTGAATTTTCTGAGGAGGTACACGTATCTGAATACTGTCGTTACACTGCAACGAAATGCACACCTGCCCATCCAAGGTGAGTACGACTTCGGTATCCCGAAACTTGTTCTGCTTTGTGTGCACGTCGACACGTACCACTGCGTCACCAGGAATGACCAGCGGTTTTTGGGAAAAGCTATACGGATTGATTGGCGTGAGAATCATGGCAGCAATGCCGGGATGGACCACGGGGCCGCCGGCAGCCAGCGAATAGGCAGTGGATCCGGTGGGCGAGGAGAGAATGAGCCCATCGGCATGGAATGATGTGAGCTCTTCATCATTCACGGATGTCGTCAGACTGACGAGACGCGCGATCGTACCCTGCGCGATGACAGCCTCGTTGAGCGCATATCCCGAGAAAATTTCCCCATCCTTCCGGTGCGCCGTCACATGCAGCAAGCTACGCTCTTCTAAAACACCGCCACCATGCAGGAGCTGTGGCAACAATGTTGCCGCCTCATCCAGTTGAATTTCGGAAAGGAATCCCACTGTGCCTCTGTTGATACTGAGAATCGGAATCGAAAAATCCCGCATCTCACGCACCGTACGCAGGATCGTTCCATCACCGCCGATGACGATGAGCAGATCGATGTCACCATCCATGTTGTGCATGGCGGGCAAGCCATTGACACAGGCAAGATCACCTATGCGATCGGTATCGATGCGAATATCCGCATCGTGCTTCCTGAGAATTTTGAGTACCGTTTGCACGGCTTCGGACTTGCGGTTGATGCCGGATTTCACCGTGATGCCGATACGTTTGTACATGGCCATGGCTGATAGGACTATACAGCGGAGAGGGTACTGTGTACCAGGGAAGCGGTGCGTTTCCACGTATAGTGTGCGGCCTGCTGCACCGCACGCTCGCGCAGCGCATCGCGCATCGGCGCATCAGTGAGCAGCTGTTCCAGTCCATGGGCGATGGATTGCGTATCTTCGGGATCTACGAGAAGCGCCGCATCGTCGGCGACTTCGCCCAGGCTACCGCGACTCGAGGTGAGAACAGCCGCGCCACGCTGTAGTGCATCCAACACGGGCAAGCCGAATCCTTCATAGAGAGATGGGTACGCGAATACGGTGCATGTGGTGAGCAGGGCATCGTATGCGTCCGGGGAAACGTACCCGCGCCATTCCACGCCCTCCGTACATTCCACCATGCGGAGAATATCGGCATCTTGCCACCCCCTGCCACCAGCCAGAACCAGACGAAATCGGCTGCGGAGCGCGTCGGGAAGAAGCGCGTATGCCTCAATGAGACGCATGTGATTCTTGCGCGGACACAGCGTGGCGATGCAGGCGATCGTACAGTTATCCGGCACATTGAAGCGAGGAGCCGATGCAGTGGGCCCTGCATACACTGCAACACAACGTTCAGGATGGATGCGTGGAAAGCGGACGAGAAGATCTTGCCGTGTCGCGCCACTGACACAGAACACTCCCCCTGCGCACCGCACGGCGCGGGGCAGGAACAATCGCTCGAGCACGCGGGGTTTCCAGGCGTGCGGTTCGGAGCGGAAAGCAATGAGATCGTGTACAACAACCGCCGTGCGTACGGTGCAGCCGACGAACGCAGGTACCAGAAAACTCGTAGGACTCAGGTACCAATCGGGCCGCACAGAGAGGAGCCACCGCGCACAGCGCAGGTGCCAAAGAAAACCGGAGCGAAGTCGCACCACCTGTACATTCGGCAACTCCTCCCATTCCCGTGGCACAGGTGCATCGGAAAGCACGCTGTATGTATCTGCAGAGAGCAATATCTGCCGGATGCAACCGAGAGTCCACACACCTTTTCCTGTTGGGCGTTCCCTACACGCCTCCCGA
>JAAYXY010000122.1 GCA_012515645.1 Candidatus Peribacteria bacterium
GTCCAGGACATCATTCGCGCGGGTAAAGAAGGGAATTTCACTGAGCTGCCGGACGGGTCTGTGCAAATACTGGACGAAACGCTCGCCCCCGACGAAGTCCGCATTGTTTACCGCGGCACGGAAGGCAAAAACATCGCCGCGGACAACGGCATCGTTGTGAGCATGGACACTGCCCTGACCGATGCACTGCGACTGGAGGGCGAAGCGCGCGACATCATTCGTGCCATTCAGCGCCTACGCAAAGAAGAAGGATTGGAATTCACCGATGCTATTTCGGCGTCCATCAGCGGCGCGGATGACATCCTCTCCGCATATGGCGAAACCATCGCACAGGAAACGCATGCGATCCTGGGTTCTGCGGACGGAAAGGAACACACCATCGAGCTCCCAGATCGCAAGGTGACAGTGCGGTTCTCCAAGCGCTAGTATATGTGCATGGCTGACGAACACTCCCTCTCGCTGCCGCTGCGGATCGTTACCAAGTTCGCGCTCAACATCGCACTGGTATGGGTGCTTGCCACGTACGTTAGCGCTTCCTTCGTTATGACGGGCGGATTGGGCGCATCCGTCGTCATCGGCTCGCTGCTCACACTCATGAATATCATCGTGCGACCGATCCTGCACATCATCACCCTGCCGCTCAAACTCTTCGCCACCGTCATTGCACTCATTTTGGTACAAGCGGTGTTCGTGCAGCTCATCATGATGATCGTTCAGCGCATGGATCCCGCTGTCGTCACACTCCAAATCCAGGGCGGACTGGCGGGCTGGGCACTCATCGCCATCATCTTCGGACTGGCGAACTGGGCGATGAAAGTCGCTCTCAAATAGCCCGGAGTGCTAGAGCTCCCGCTGTACAAAATCGTTCATGACTTTGGAAAGCCCCTTTACAGCGGCGATTTTGGGCATTTGGTTGAACGAAGAGACTATCTGGAACGTATCCGATTCCTTCTTGTATCCGAAGATAATGAAGCCGGGCTGGTCGAGGGATTTGAGGAACGCCTCAACTTTCTGCTGAATTTCTTTGTCGTCCATATGCAATGGGTAAGAGGAAAATGTGCTGAGTAGTATACGCGATCATGATATCACGAGTTCAATAACGAAGTTGAACACTCAGGGTAATTCTCTACCCTCTTGTTCCTATGGCTTCCTACACCCATTTCTCTCAAGAAGAGCGCTGTGTTCTTGCTGCATATCTTTCGGAAGGCAACAGCCTTCGTTCCATCGCTCTGAAGCTTCAACGATCTGTCGGAGGTATCAGCATGGAGATCGCCAGAAGCAGTACCGATGGAACACGGGAACGCTATGATCCCTATGCGGCTCATCTGGGATCACGGATGAAGAAGTGGGATGCCAACCGCAGGAACCCGATGAAGGACGCGGCATTGCAGGAGCATGTGCGCACACAACTCCAGGAAGGATGGTCCCCCGAGGTCATTGCCGGTACCCTGAAAAAGGAGAAAGGAACAGCAGTGGTTTCCCATGAGACGATCTACCAGTGGGCATACAAGACCGATCTTGTTGCAGCACTGCCGCGAGGAAAGCCCCGGCGGCATCGTAAGAGATGGCGCCTGAAGGCTGCACGTGGCACGCAGGGGCTGGGCGTGGTGCCACGCATTGAGGAGCGTCCCCGGGCAGTTGCTTCCCGCAGCAGATTCGGAGACTGGGAGGGAGATTCCATGCTCGGAAAACGGGCAAAGGGTGCGATTGTCTGCGTGCAACAGGAACGCAAATCCCGGTATGTTCTCTTCACGAAGTGCAGAGACAAATCCGCATCCCAAACGAAGAAGGCTGTCCTGCGGCGCATGCAATATGTGGAGCAGCCCATCAAACGCACGCTGACCCTTGATCGTGGCACGGAGAATGCGGAGTGGAAGCACTTCGGTCTGCCGGTCTTCTTCTGTGATCCGTACAGTTCATGGCAGAAGGGATCGGTGGAGAATGTCATCGGCCTGTTGCGACGGTACCTGCCGAAGGGCATGGATCTCGCCACCGTCACTCCGAAGCAGCTGCAAGCCCTGCAAAACAAGCTCAATCATCGACCGAGAAAGTGCCTTGGCTTCAAAACCCCTCATGAAGTGCTATCCTCTCATTGCCACCGCCTGGGTGTTCAGCTTCCAGCTTGAATTCGGGCGCGATCATGATATTGACAAAAATATATTTTTATTTATTATAACTTTTAGTCACTTGTTTCTTCACTTCCTTCTTATAGGAGAAACCTATGAAGGCGTTGTTCTGTTTGTTTTGTCTGCTTCTGATCGCTGGCAGTCTGTGGACTGCCATAACGGTCGCAGACAGGACGACCATCATGATGTGTGGGATCAGTGCGGTCATTTTGACCGCCGCGCTCCTGCACCGCGGCTGGCGTCTGCTGGTCGCACCCGCTGTTGCAAAACAGCGGCGACAGTGACCACACCACCGCAGCCGCTTAGGCTGCGCGTGACCCGCACGCTCCAAATGGAGCGTGCGGGGGTTTTTTATAGGAGGATTGCGGGACACATAGATGCCAGAATGATAGAATGTTTTAGCTGTTTCTTTACATCATGGGGATGACTTGGCTTCGACAGTGTGATTCTGGTTGTCGATCGCCCCTGTTCGGGATGGCAATGGCTCCCGTCACCCGCTGTTGCACACCACATCTGCCAAAGACAGTGTGATCGGCAAGGCTCTCGAGAAGATGTCCGTTTTCCGGGCACCGGCTCTGGCCTACGCCTAATCGTCCGCCCACTGCGCGGACACGCTGCCCCGTCGACTCCGCTACTCGGATGCAGCGTAGATAGCGGATGCGGGCGAAACTGACGCGACTCGCCCAAACTTTAGCGTCGAACTTCCTGTGCCTTTCTTTGTCCGTTTCTTACGGCACCGGAATATTGAATCGGACATGACAGTACAGGCACGGCTGCCACACATTGGACCCGGGTTCGATTCCCGGCATCTCCACCACTTATTCGTGAAGGACAAACCTACGGTTTTTCCTTCACGGACATCTTTTTCCCTAAAGAGGTATCGCTCTCCCGAGGGGATCCCTTTGGGGCAGGCAAGCGTAGCTCGCCTTCGCGATGGTTTTCACTCCAATCCAGTTTTATTTGATGGACTCTGCATAAAAAAGAGAAGACGATGAAGTGTGAATTCTTCACTATTCGTTTTCCAATATACCTATATGCAAAAGGCAGTATTGATTCTCGGCACGAGTGCGATGTTCATTTTAGCCGGATGCCAAAGCTCACCCACAGGAGAAACCGATGAACGCAATACTGCACAGCTTGCCAATCCTGCTTCGGTGAATTGCATTGAAAAGGGTGGCACGCTTGAAATCCGACAAAATAAGCAAGGCGAATACGGAGTGTGTCTATTCGCAGACAATCGGCAATGCGAGGAATGGGCGCTCCTGCGCGGTGATTGTCCGGTTGGCGGACGTAAGATTACCGGTTATGAAAATGCAGCGGAGATTTATTGCGTAATCACCGGTGGACAAGTGGAAGGGATGGGCACGGAAACTCCAATGTGCAAACGCATTGATGGAACGCTCTGCAATGCACAGGCAAATATGGATGGCGAATGTCCGGATCCAAGTGACCCAAATCCGAATGCTGGCAATGTAGAAGCACCGTGATGTCATCACTGTCGTAATGTCTTTACACTGGAAACTCTGCAATCTACTCAGCACAGCCCAAAATCAGCTGTTCCAAACGGTGTAAACTTTTCCCCATCACACATTCAAGTATGTGATGGTCAACTGCAACACTGTTGCGAAACTGACCCAGAGCAGATACGGAATTTGCATGTACATTATCCATGGTTTGACCGGGTA
>JAAYXY010000123.1 GCA_012515645.1 Candidatus Peribacteria bacterium
CCAGATCGTCTGTGCAGTTGCCTCTTTCGTTCCTGATGTATCCACGAACACGGTTTGTGGATCCTGCGCGCGTGCGTACAGATCGTAGACTTTGCGCTGCAGGATGGGCTCTTCGTAATGGTCACGCTTTTGGCGCCGTGCCATGCGTTCCATGCATACGGCGAACGGCGGCAGGGTGATGACGGTGAGAGCGGGATCGGGAAATTGGCTATTGAGTGCGCGTAGCCATGCTTCCGGCAGTTCCTGAGCCATGCCGTACACGATTGTGGAGAGGGCGTATCGATCGGTTACCACAATGGCGCCGCGCTCCAGTGCAGGCAGAATTTCCGCGGAAACGTGCTCTGCACGGTCCGCGGTGAAGAGGAGTTGGATGGTATCCGGTTGGGGTGCGGCAATGCCATGCAGCATGTTGCGGATTGCGCTGCCGATGGTGCCGTTCGTGGGTTCGGCCGTGCACAGAGCATCGTATCCCTCTTGCCGCAGGCGTTCTGTAAGCATATGGCTCTGTCGGCTCGTGCCGCTGCAGTCGGGACCTTCCAGGGCGATGAGGCATCCTGCGTGTTGCATAGCGCCAGTATTGCGGAGGCAGAGGAGCAAGGGAAGAGGGGCGTTCGTGCTTTCCGGCCATTCTCAAGAATGGTGTATTCTGCTATACTACTAGGAAAACGAATGTTTTATGCGCATTGCTCCCCGCATTCCACTGGCACTGCTCCCCACGCTGATGCTTACAGAGTTCTTGCCGTGGTACTTCGTGCACCGGCCGGCGGAAATTGTGCGTGCCTATGGCGCATATGCGAAGGCATGCGCGGAAATCTTCTCGATTTTCTTCCTTATGAAAACGCTCATTGCTCCCTGGAAGAGCATTGCGGAGCAGTATCCGGACAACTGGATACAGCTTGGGAAAGTCCTGCAGGTTTTTACACTCAATTGCACGGCGCGCTCGGTTGGTGCAGTTGTACGGACAGTCATGATCGCAATCGGCATACTCATACAGGGAATACTCTTGCTGGGGTACATGGCGTACCTGGCGTTCTGGATCACATTCCCTCTCCTGGCCGTTCTGGGTATTGAGCTGGTTGTCCTCTCCTTTCGTTTCGCATGAGTGATGTGCGTTTCCATCCAGAGGCGACCAGAGCATACGCAGGCGTCGTGCTCTTTCGGGTTCTTACATCCGTACCATCCATTCTCCTTTTCTTCCTGGCGGGTGTTGCGGTGGCGAATGTGTCTCTGCAGCATGCTGCCTGGATATTGCCTTGTGTCACCGCAGCCATTGCCGTTTTCTCGTGGTACGTGCTGTGGAAGTTTACGTACGGTGTTCTGTGGGATGACGCGGCACCGGCACCGGATTCCGACAATATCGCTGGGAAATTATCTGCGGATATGATTCGTGCGCTTGCGCGTGAACGGGAGCGGAACGCACCGTGCCTCTTGCGCGCTGCTGTAGCTACGGGAAGGGGCGCAGCTATGCTGCGTCTGATCGGCGTCGATCGCGCGACATTCCTGCGCAGTTTTGAATTTGATGTTCATGATGCCATAAATGTCACTGCGTTTTTGCAAAAGGCAGATGCCTTTCGCTTGGAGTTGCAGGAAGAGCGCATCGATGGGAATGTGATTGTCTACCTCTTCTTAGTCGAAGGAGGACCGGAAGCCACTGCTTTCTTAAATGAGCAGGACCTTTCGATGGATGATTTGCGGAATATCGTGCAGTGGGAACGTTTTCATTGGCTCTGGGACAAAGCTGTCCATGCATGGAATCCCAGTGTGCTTGTGCGTATGTTTGGTTCCATCGGGCGCGGATGGGTACAGGGGTATACCGACGAACTCGATGCGTACTCCACGGAACTCACCGATGGCATTCTCCACAGGCCGGCGCGTGCCGTCACTGTGCATCGCGACGCTCTGCAGAATATCCTGCGTATCCTTTCGAGACCGGAACGCCAGAATGTGCTGATTCTGGGGCGCAGCGGTGTTGGCAAGCAGGCGATCGTGGAAAATGTTGCGTACGCACTGCGCAAACAGGAAACGGAAAACTCACTCCCGCTCACGCGGGTGTTACTCCTGCACAGTGAACTGCTCGTTTCAGGTTCCGATGCGCCCGATGCCGTGCTCATGCGTGCTCTCTCCAAAGCATCGCATGCCGGCCGTTTCGTGCTCGTCGTGGACAATCTGGCGGTTCTCACAAAAACGCAGAAGGGAGATCTGCTGGCTGTCCTCGGCAAATTCCTCCGGTCGCCTCTGCTATCCCTTGTCGCTATTGCGGATCCGGAGGAATATCAGGTGCTGCTCAAGAGAGAGCCGGGCATTGGGGACATGATGGAAATTGTGCAGCTGGATGATACGCATGAGCAGGAGTCACTAGCAGTGCTCATGGAACACGCATTTATGCTGGAGGATGCAAAACGGGTGCGCATACCCTACAGCGCACTGCGCAGCGTGCTGCAGATGGCGCGCCGCTACGTGAGCGCGCGCGGCATGCCGGGTGCAGCAGTCGATCTGCTGGATGACGCGGTTGCTCTTGCATCCGAACGGCGGGATGTGGTGGTGCTCGAAGAGCATGTGCGTGCTGCGGTTTCGGCACAGTCCCGCATAGATGTGCAGCACATTTCTATGGCGAAACGTGATCAGCTCTTGAACCTCAAGGAGGCAATGCAGGAACGGATTGTTGGGCAGGATGCAGCACTGCAGGCCATCGCGGACGCGCTCAAACGTTCGGGAGCGGAACTGGGCGATCGCAATCGCCCAATTGGTACGTTTTTGTTCCTGGGACCCACCGGCGTTGGGAAGACGCAGACGGCGAAAGTGTTGGCCCAGCAGTACTACGGAGGAGAAGAACATCTCATTCGTCTGGACATGAATGAGTACAGCAGTGAAGACGCGGTAAAATTGCTCATTGGGGCGCCGGATGTAAGTGATGAACTTGCCGAGGGATACCTCGCCAGGCGCGTACAAGAACATCCGTCGTCACTCATTCTCCTGGACGAAATAGAGAAAGCGCATCCCAA
>JAAYXY010000007.1 GCA_012515645.1 Candidatus Peribacteria bacterium
AGTACACTGTTTTTTCAGTTCCCACAAAACACAACAGAATGACTGCCGAAAATCACCCACACACTCCGAGCTTCCTGTCGCTCGGTATCGCACCAGCGCTCCTGCAAATACTGGAGAAAAAGAAATTCACCGTGCCCACACCCATCCAGCAACAATCCATTCCCGCTGCGTTGGAAGGCAAAGACATTGTCGGCATCGCGCAAACAGGCACAGGAAAAACATTCGCATTCGGCATACCGATGCTGCAGCGCCTCGCTACAGGCAAGGGTCGGGGATTGGTCATTGTACCAACACGGGAACTCGCGGAGCAGGTGGACACATCGCTCCATACCTTTGCACCTGCAGCCGGCATCCGCACTGCCGTACTCATCGGTGGCATACCCTATCCCCGCCAGTACCGCATGATCCGCAACAATCCGCGGGTTGTCATTGCCACACCAGGGCGCCTCAATGACCTTCTGGAACGCAGAGCGATTACATTGGCAGAAGTCTCTGTCCTCGTATTGGACGAAGCAGATCGCATGCTGGATATGGGATTCCGTCCACAGCTCAACCGCATTCTGCAGCATGTGCCAGCTGAACGGCAGACAATGCTCTTTTCGGCAACAATGCCGCCGGAAATCATACAGCTTGCCAATAAGACAATGCGGCTTCCATTGCGCATAGAAGTCGCCCCGACAGGCACGGCTGCAGCACAGATCCAACAGGAACTCTTCGTTGTACAGAAAGCCGATAAAATCACGTTACTTACTGCGCTCCTTGCAGAACACAAAGGAACGGTGCTTCTGTTCTCCCGCACGAAACACGGTGCCAAGAAAATCACCCGATCAGTGCGGGCAATGAACTACACCGCAGCCGAAATTCATGCCAATCGCTCCCTGGCACAACGCAGAGAAGCTCTAGAAGGGTTTAAGCGGGGGAAATACCGTGTCCTCGTCGCAACGGACATCGCCTCGCGCGGCATCGATGTGGCGGATATTGCCGTCGTCATCAATTTTGACCTGCCGAATGATCCAAACGATTACGTGCATCGCATCGGACGAACCGCCCGTGCTGGTAGAGAGGGACGAGCAATCTCTTTCGCCACTCCAGACCAGGCCCGTGATATCCGTGACATTGAGCGCCTGATCCGTTCTCCCATCAAACGCGGACACCATCCGTCTGCCCAGCTGGCAGCAATGCCTGCAGCAGCCCGACAATCGAAACATCCGCGCCGGAGTGGAACACAGCGCGGAGGAGGCATGCGGCGCAAACACCGGAACGGATGACGCTATAGAGATAGCGTGAGAACGTAAAATATGGTACAATAATCCGATATGGTCGAACTCGGCAACATGACGGGCGACGCGCTCCTGCAACATCTACAACAGACATGCGTTCAGGAAGGTATTTCCGACATCCACACCGCGCCGGAAAAAAACGCTGTGCGCCTGGAAGTGCGGCGTCATGGCATGCTGGAGAAACTCGCAGACATCTCGCATAAAACCTACGAAGACTATGTGCGCCGCATCAAATTCGCTGCCAAACTCAAACTCAACATTACCAACGTACCGCAGGATGGACAGTACACATTCGATAGTACAGACCGAACAGTGAACGTCCGCGTGGCTACATTGCCCAGCCGCTTCGGAGAGAAAATTACGCTGCGGCTCTTGGATCCCAAGCGAGGCATTATCCCACTGGAGGAATTGGGATTCCCGAAAGAAATACACGAGGCCATGCATAAGACAGCACATATGGCCAATGGCCTCTTCCTGGTAACCGGACCAACGGGAAGCGGAAAAACGACGACGCTCTATGCGCTCTTAAGCACGCTGGTCGGCAAAGCACGGAACATCATCACACTGGAGGATCCCATTGAGTACGAACTCGAAGGCATCGTGCAGAGCCAAGTAGATCATGCACACGACTACACATTCGCCAGCGGGCTGCGATCGATCCTGCGCCACGATCCGGACGTCGTGCTCGTAGGTGAAATCCGTGACCTGGAAACCGCGCAGACGGCAATAGATGCATCGCTCACTGGCCACATGGTACTTTCGACACTGCACACGAACTCGGCTGCGGAAGCTATTCCACGCCTGCTTTCCATGGGAGTAAGCCCGTACACATTCGCCCCGGCACTGCGCGCCATACTGGCACAGCGGTTGGTGCGAACGCTTTCGGAAGAGTGCCGGCGTGAAGGCGCAACATGCGATCCTGCGGAGAATACGTCGTACGCCGGGCGCATGGCCATACCGGAACTGTTGATTCTCAACGCGGAGCTCCGCGAAATGATACTCATGAACGATACGGCAGACGCACTCGTTACGAAAGCGAAGGCAAGCGGATACCGCACGATGCAGGAGTGGGGAAAGCTCTTGGTGGAAGCAGGAATAACGACGCAGACAGAAGTGGATCGAGTGACGGCACAGTAAAGAAGGAGACAGCGCTTGCGCTGCCGGAAAATAAAAGGTTAGGATGGTGGACCATGCGCCGTTACCACCGTCATCGACCTGCGTACACAACCCGGCGCAGGCATTCCACAACAGGCCCCATGCTGGGCATGCTGGTGGTTGTGACATGTATGCTGCTTGCCGGATGGTGGCTCATACGCACATTCGGTTTCGGTAACACCGTGCAACGGGTTGCCGCAAACATGCAACCGGAACAAAACGCCGTGGTACAGGTATCCATAGGGGGAGGGGAGTGGAACCGCACCAGCCAGTCACTCAAACTGTACGCTGATGACGGTCTTGCAACGGGTAGCAACAACCATGCCATGCTGGACTTCTTCGATAGCACGGTCGTACGTCTTGATAGCAATACAACCGTACGCATTGTCGAGAGTAATGAAGGGGAAAAGGAATCAGCGGTCACCATCGGGTTGGAAGACGGAATAGTGTGGGTGCACACACCGGCAACATCCGCATTCACCGGATCCATCGTCAGAACCGTCCGCACACCGCTCTTCCACGCAGAGCTCTCCGGAGGCACAGAGGCACTAGTCACACCCCGCAGTGTTATCGTCTTTCGTGGCGAGGGTATCGGTACCGCCGTGCACGTATCCGAAACCGAAGAACCGATCTTCATAGGAGAAGGCCAAATGCTGCACCTTCCGGCAGATGTACAAACACATGACCTATACCGATACCGTTCTACGATTGATACGCAGACTGCCGATGCGCCATTCGTACAAGCGAGCAGAACGGCTGTGCGCACAGCGCTCCAGAACAGGAAGGAGGCAACCCTGCAACCATCCCTGCTACAAGATGGTGAAGTGCTGCAAGTCACTGAACCGAAAAATAACGCGCGCGTGCAGGGGCAGACCGTCACTGTCCGTGGCAGCGTTGATACATCGGCAGTGGCAACTGTGCGCATCAATGGATATGAAACACAATTTGATGCAGAAACAGGCGTTTTCTCCCTCGAACTCTCCCTGCCAATCGATAATGATATAACGGATATTTCGATTGATGCTATGGGAACAGACGGCGCACTGGTATACCAGATCGTGCGCACAGTAGAGAGCTACAAAGAACCGCCGGAGCCGCCCACCTTCATTCGCCCGGCAGAAACTGGTGCCACATACCAGACGCAGAACACACGCATAGAAATCGTTGGAAGAGCACCGGAAGACGCCGTGGGTATCATCGTCAATGACTACCGGTTACAGTTCTTTGAACCCGGCGATGCAACGTGGACGTACCTTGCCAGTACAATCTTGGAAAACTTGGTAGAGGGCGAAAACGTCTATGAAGCAGTTGCGGTAAACGAGGCTGGCCTACTGAGTGAACCGGCAACACTTACAATTATCCTCGGAGGAGAAACGGAAGGTATTATCACTCCAGGCGAAAACGAAACAGAAGAAGAAGAAGAAGAAGAAGAAGAACTCCAACCTGCACAACTCCCGCAGAACGATCCCCTTATGCCAGGTTCCATTACCGTCACTGCACCCACACCCGGCAGTGAACATGAAGCCGATACGCGTGAAGAGGCATCTCTGCTCATCGAAGGAACAGTCCCCGCAGCCACGCACACCGTGTGGGTCAATGGATACCGTCTCCGACTGTACGAACCAGGAAAGACGTACTGGAACTACATTGCCAGCACGGAGCTCGGGACCATGAGTAGAGGAAGGAACGGCTACGAAATCGTGGCGCGGAACGCGGAAGGGCAAATTCTCGACACATTCACGTACATCATTCGGTTTTCGCCGAAGGGATAGAACATCCGGTTCTTTGCAACGCTGCTACGAACGCAGGCGGAACCGGAGCTTCTGTCGTATGTTCCGCCCCATTCGCTGGTGACACAAACGTGAGATGCCATGCATGAAGACACAGCGAAACGATAGCCAATGACTCCGCCAAAGCGCGGCTCTGAGGAGAACCATAGGCGATGTCGCCTATAATCGGATGGTCAATGGAAGAAAGATGTACGCGTATCTGGTGTGTGCGACCCGTGTGCAGATCACATTCCAGCAGTGCACACCCGTTGCATGCCTGCCGTGTGCGGTACACCGTGCGTGCCTCGCGGCTCACCGATGTCCGGAAAACCGACATTTTAGTCCTGTCGGTAAGCTTGCGTCCGACCGGAGCATCGATGACGGCGCTCGCGGGGTCGGGAGCGCCGGCGACGAGCGCCAGATACGTTTTGCGAACGGTACGCGACTGAAACTGCTGCTGGAGTTCGTGGTGCGCATCGGGCGTTTTGGCAACGAGCAGGCAACCTGTCGTCTCCTTGTCCAAACGATGCACCAGCGCCGCATGGGCGGCAAAGGGGAGTGCACGCTCAACATACAAAAAGGCGATACCATGCAGCACAGTTGGCTCGCCCTTGGTCGTAGGTGCCGGATGCACCGCAATACCTGCGGGTTTATTGATCACGATGCACGCGTCATCCTCATACAGAATAGGCAACTGCAAATCAATCGGTTCCAGCGCGATACGATCATGTCGATCATCATCAAAAGGCTCGACAGTAATAGCGTCATCCGCGCACAGAACATGCGACGGTTTGCGTACCGTTTGCCCATTCACCGCAACGCACTCTGCACGAACGAGGCGTTGCGCATGTGTACGGGTGCAGCCGATCGCTGAAACCAAGAACGTATCGAGCCGCTGAGGAGACACTGCAGAAAAATGCTGCATGGAGCCATTGTGCCTCCTGCAGAACCAACAAGCGAGTACTTCATTCAGGACTCGCAAGGAGAATGGAGGACTGCTACGATGCGCATACAATGCATAAGACCGAACTTCTCACCCGTGCCGTCAACGACGTTGTTCCCCGCAAGCTCGCGGAGGAGAAACTCGCATCCGGCAAGCCGCTCCGCATCTACTGGGGCATTGATCCCACGGGCAGCAAGCTGCACCTGGGGCATGCCGTTCCTTTGAGGAAATTCCGCGCATTCCAGGATACCGGGCACGAGATGATCCTCCTCATCGGGAGCTTTACGGCAATGGTGGGCGATCCGACGGGTCAGGATGCCATGCGCAAACCTTTAACGAAGGAAGATGTGCAGAGGAATTTCGAAACATACATGGAGCAAGCGGGCAGAATCATCAACTTTACGAATCTGCGGGTCGTGTACAACCACGAGTGGCTGGAGAAGATGAACTTCGCAGACATCATGGGACTCTCCCAGCACTTTACGGTGCAGCAGATGCTCCAGCGGGACATGTTCCGCAAGCGCATGTCCTTTAAAACCACCTGCCCCAAGTGCAACACGATCTTCCCCGTCGCACGTTCAACGGACACGAACCTCGAGGAGCTCAAACAGAGCAGGGCGACTGTGCAGTGCCCGGAGTGCAGCCACTCCTTCAAGCTCTCGGAGAAGAACCTGCTGGAAGAAGATCCGGTCAGCCCGAATGAATTCCTGTACCCGCTCATGCAGGGGTACGACTCTGTGGTGCTGGATGTGGACTGCGAAATCGGCGGGAACGACCAGCTCTTCAACATGCTCTGCGGCAGAAAACTGCAGAAGGCATTCGGCAAGCGTGAGAAGTTCGTGCTCACGGTCAAGCTGCTGGAAGGAACCGACGGGCGCAAGATGAGCAAGACGTACGGTAACTGCATTTACATAGAAGATGAGCCCAATGACATGTACGGCAAAGTAATGTCCGTGAACGATGATCTGATGGCGCAGTACTTCGAGTGCTGCACGGATGTACCAATGGAGGAAGTGCAGCAAATCCTCAAGGGCAAGCCCCGCGATGCCAAGGCGCGCCTGGCACGCGAGATCGTCACAATCTACCACGGGGAGGCGGCGGCGCTCGCCGCGGAGCAGGAATTCATCAGTGTATTCAAAGAAGGCGGCCTGCCCGAGGATATGCCGGAAGTGAAGGTGAAGGAGGGAACGCTGCTCATTGATGTGCTGGTGAAGGAGAAGCTCATCGCCTCCAAGTCAGAAGCGCGGCGCCTCGTGGAGCAGGGCGGCA
>JAAYXY010000008.1 GCA_012515645.1 Candidatus Peribacteria bacterium
CGCGCCCCACAGGACCGAATACAACAGGCCGATGGCATGGCAACGGATGTAGCCGGCCTCACGCTCACGGTGCGATGGGCCGATTGCCAAAACTTCATCATCTTCGCACCGCAGGCCAACGTGATCGGCGTCGTCCATGCCGGTTGGCGCGGCCTGCTCGCAGGTGTACTGCAGAAACACTTTGCCATGCTCAAAAACGAATGGGGTATACGCCCTGCAGAAACCTGGGTTGGAGCAGGTCCTTCCCTGTGCACAGCATGCGCTGCATTCACCAATCCGCGCACCGAGCTTCCTGGCATGGATGCGCGGTTTTTCCATGGGCGCCATGTCGATCTCTACGGCATCGCTGATGCGCAGCTTGCGGCCATCGGCGTACCGGTACAGCACTGTGAACGTATGGAGGGTTGTCCATGTTGCCAAACACATCGCTACTGGAGCTACCGCGGCGGTGACCAGGACGCCGTACTGCAGGGAGCAACAAACATCCTGCTGTGCAGCCTCCTCCCTGCATAGCAATAACAACTATCCTTTACACGATGTAGAGTTTTCTTACATGCACATTCTGTTGGACACCTGTATTTTTGGCATCCGTTAGCTCTGCGTTTCAAGTTCAATCATTCGACAACCGCGTGCTCCATTCATACGATACATGTGTCTCAACGCCCCGTTAGTGCAGACACGTTTCTTCTCAATCAGCTTGTGAACGGGAGACTAAATCTTCGTTGGCTGCGGCCTTCGGATGCGGTCACCCACCTGACTTTCAGGGGACAAGCGCTGCTGCACGACGGTCGTTTGGACGTACCCCGCCATTGAGGTCTATCCTGCACCTGTGCCGCATATTGAAGAGCGCATCCTGCAGGCCGACTCCCTCCTTGCACCCTACGCGGTAAAGCACGGCAATAGCCTTGGGCGCGCGTACGAGGAGCCCGGTGACGCAACACGTTTCCCATTCCAACGGGACAGGGGACGCATTGTGCATACGCAATCCTTCCGAAGGCTCAAGGGAAAGACACAGGTTTTTGTCGGCGGACAGAATGACCACCACCGCACGCGCCTGACACACACTCTGGAAGTTTCCGGCGTCAGCCGCGACATTGCGCGAACCTTGCGCCTGAACGAGGATCTGGCAGAGTGCATCGCGCTGGCGCACGATCTTGGCCACCCGCCGTTCGGTCATGCGGGTGAAGCTGCGCTGAATGGATGGATGCAGGGGCACGGTGCGTCCTTTGAACACAATACACAATCACACCGAATCCTCACGATCCTGGAAGAGCATTCATCCCATCACAAAGGGCTCAACGTGAATTACGAGATCTTGGATGGCCTGCTAAAACACCGCACACCTTTCGATGCTCCGCAGACCAAAACCCGTGATCGTTCGCCGTCACTGGAGGCACAAGTGGTGGACCTCGCGGATGAGATAGCGTACACCGCACACGACTGTGAAGACGGTCTGCGTGCGGCGCTCTTCACCGAGGACGCAGTGACAGACATTCCACTCGCCGCGCGTGCGCGGCAGCTGGCCGAACCGCGCGGTACATCGTTGCGCGGTTCACTCATACATCTTCTGGTGCAGGACTTGTACATGGCAACAGAAGAGCAACTTGTGTCACAGCGTATTACTACACTGGACGCTGTGTATACCGCCAAAAATCCACTCATCACCTTCTCGGTATGCATGCGAAAAGAGTTGGATACGCTGCGCGAATTCCTGTGGAAGAACATGTACAACCATCCACATGTGCTACAGCACAATGAAACAGGAAAACAAACGGTATTAGCTCTCTGCGATGCGCTCCTCCTCCGCCCACCGCGGCAAGTGGCGATACTACAGAAACGCACGAGCGGTTCGCCTGCGGAAGCAGTGAAAGATTACGTCGCAGGCATGACGGATGCCTATGCCCAGACACAACTTACTTTGATGACAAGAACGTCTGCGGATCCACATGCTCACCGTTGACGATCGTTTCGAAGTGCAAATGCGGCCCCGTCGTCATGGAACCAGCACCTTTGCTCCCCGGCCGACCGCCGGAAAGTGCAATGGGGTCACCCGCGCGCACCTGGTCACCCTCGGCAACGAGGAAGGATTCTGTGTGGCCATAGAGCGTTACTACACCCGCATGCCGCAAGATCATGTAGTTGTACCCATACCCGTTATCTGCCACTTTTTCCACTATGCCGTCTGCAGCGGCGCGCACTTCCGTACCCTGCAGCGCAGGAATATCGATGGCATGGTGCGGCATGCCGAATATCTGCTCGTACTCCTCATCCAGGAAACCCGCCGAGATACCGTAGATCGGTTCTATCGGCCATTGCAGTGCAATCGGTACACCGCTCACCGTGCCAGCAATGCGACCAGCCTGTGCTTCGGCTTCCCATAACTGGTGCAGCGATGCCAGCAGGTGTTGTTCCGTTGCACGCTGGTCACGCAGCAGAACAATGAGTTCCTGCCTGCTCTGCAGTAGTTCTTCTACGATGTCTTGTTGCTCCGCCGTTTGCGCGATAGCGAGCGCGGATTCAATTGCGCGGAGCTGGTAACGCAGAATCTCTTCTTTACGTTCCAGCAAAGCGCGTTCTTGCCTCGACTGTTTCACCTCACGTTCCGCTTCCTGCATGGCGAACACCGCATGTTCCTCCGGACCGCCCGCAGGGGCAGTCACAGATGCCTGCACTGAATACTGCTGTTGCTCGCCTCGTATCATATCCACTCCTCCCGCCCACAGAAAAACTCCCGCACCCACCGCGAGCGCCAGCAGCGCCGCACGGGGATTTGGAATGTGTATTTCTATAACCATCAGAATATTCTAGCAGAATATCGGCTTTGGAGCCACGGCATGGAACCTTATTTGACGAATTTCTCCGCGAATGCGGAGACCAGCTTACTGAAAAGCATATGGAATTCCTCCACACGATCTGGAATGGGTTCAAACGAATCCTCTTTGACGTAGAGACCCTGGTTAATTTCTATCTGCACGCCCGGTACAAGGAATGGCGGAATACGGCGTCGGTGGCAATGATGCCCCAGAATGTATTTCCCCGCGTAGGGAAAATTGATGCGCACCGAATAACCGCGGGCTTCAAAGAACTCCCGGAAAAATACGGTTTGCTCACGGGTACAAGTGGAGAAATTCATGTTCCCCACATTAATATCGGGGCGCGGTTCCCCGTTATCACGTTTGAGCTTGGGTCCTATCGGCAGGTACGAGTGGCCGTCGATCAGAAATTGGACCTTCGCCATGTGGTCATCGATCTTCTGATGATACGGATCATGGTATTTCTTGATGAGTGCGTCCGCCGTACTCTGTGTCGGCTCCCGTTTGTACACGCTTTTGCCATCCCATGTGGTATGAACAATCACGCCTTCCGCAGCCTGCTCATACTCGCGGGAAATGTCGTCCGGGGCACGATTCACATCCACGATCACGCGCGAAATAGGATTGGTCACCAGGTACGCGTCTTCGACGTTGAATATTTTGTCCGTGTAGAGATCTGTGTACTGCAGCAACTCCTCCTGAGAGAGCAACAAATCGTCCGTCACTTCTTCGGGTACTTGCGACCCGGCATGCGGAATGGAAACGAGAATCGGGCGGCAGCTACTCTCCGCGTTCATGCGTGGTGGAGAGGGAGTAGGTATCGGTAAAAAATCGACGAGCGGGCAGCACAATGGTTTCTTCCCCGCTGCGCAACACGACACTCGTGACTGTGAAGCGCTGCACGGTTCCGCTGATATCGGCAATGTGCACGTACTGGCCACTGTGTAATTCTTGACGCAATTGGTACACGGCAATGGCGTTTTCCAGAATTGGCCTTGCCGCAATCACCACACTCACAGCAAAGACAATGATGACAGCACTGATGGCAATCATGACATTCGTCGTCAGAAACGAGAGATTGATACCAAGGTGCTCCACGACAAGTTGCAGCACGAAGAGCAACACAACAATGTACACCACGCGCCCGGCAATCACTGCCAAACGCTCCTGCACTTTAAGCAAGGTCTGCTCTACGAACACCTGCAGAAATCTGGCCAACAGCATGCCGAAGACGATCATGAGTAACGCGGCAATCACCTGCGGAATAAAGCGTGTCACCACGGCCAGCGCGCTGGAAACCTGCTCTAAATTCAGTGTGTCGGCGGCAAAGATGAGCGTGATGAGTACACCTAGCCAAAAGAGGAGCAGGGCAACGATTTGCGAAACGCTCCTGTGAATGCCGACATTGTGCAAGAACTGCTGCAATGGCGTCTTCCCCGCAAGCTTATCAATGGCGAAGAACTCCATGAGACGCACCGCCAAGAAGTAGACACCGACCGAAATGAGCAGCCCGATGCCGATGATAACGACGGCTAGTACTGCTTCCGGGAAGATTTCGAGCGTCTTTTCCAATGTTTGACTCCAGGCTTCTGCAAGCATTGTCTGCAGTCGAGCAAAAATGGATTCCATGCGGTTCATCATAGCAAATTCCCATACAAACTACCAGCATGGCTGTTATTTCTACTCACCACTGGCGGCATCCTGCACCGCCTGAGCCACTACCTCAACCACCCGCGGATCGAGCGGCTTGGGCAGGATGTATTCGTGCCCGAAGGAGAGTGATGGTATCTGGTACGCCTCCAGGACTTCCTGGGGTACCGGCTGCCGCGCCAGTGCGGCAAGCGCACGCGCGGCGGCAGCTTTCATCGGTTCCGTAATCTCCCGCGAGCGCATGTCCAGGGCGCCGCGAAACACGCCTGGGAATGCGAGTACGTTATTCACCTGGTTGGGATAATCGCTGCGTCCTGTCGCAATGATCGGCGTACCGCGAGCGCGCTGCGCTTCGTCATATGCAATCTCCGGCTCAGGATTGGCGAGCGCGAATATGACAGGACTTTCCGCCATGTTTTGCACCATTTCCCCCGAAATGGTTCGGCCTCTCGATACGCCAATGAATACGTCGGCACCGACGAGCGCGTCTGCAATCGTTCTGTGTTCCGTTTTTACCGCAAGTTCGTATTTGTGCTGTTTCATGTTTTCCGTGCGCCCCTCGTAAATCACGCCCCTGGAATCACAGGTCATCACATTGCTTTCCTGTACACCCATTCGGATGAGCAAACGCCTGGTCGCCACTGCCGCCGCACCGGCGCCGCTGAGTACGATACGGGCGCTCTTGAACTGCCTTCCAGTCAGTTCCAACGCATTGGTGAGCGCTGCTGCCACCACGATTGCTGTACCGTGCTGGTCGTCGTGGAAAACGGGGATGGGCAGGCGCTCGCGGAGTATCCGTTCGACCTCAAAGCACTCGGGTGACCGTATGTCTTCCAGACAGATCGCGCCAAACGTTGGCGCAATGCGCTCGACGACACGAATGATTTCCTGAGGATCTTCGCTGTCTATTTCGATGTCGTAAACATCGATGCCCGCAAAACGTTTGAAGAGCACTGCCTTACCTTCCATGACCGGCTTGCTTGCCAACGCTCCCTGGTTACCCAAACCCAATACGGAGGTGCCGTTGCTCACAATGGCCACCAGATTGCCCTTGTTGGTGTACTCGTACGCAGTAGAGGGATCGCGAGCGATTTCTTTGACCGGTGCGGCAACGCCGGGCGTGTACGCAAGCGACAAATCGTGCTGCGTGGCGCAGGGCTTGGTCACCTGTATCCCCGTTTTTCCGCGGGGTTCGGCCCGGTGGTACTGCAGCGCCTCTTCGCGCATATCGCCTGCCATTGGTAACACAGCCTACAGATAACGGATGGGAATGTCAGTCGTGAATACGATGATCTTGCGTTCCCATCCGTTCCATTCCCGCATACAATGGGACACAGCATAGGCACGTAGCTCCCGCTTTCGTCCTCGAGGACTCCGGCGGGCAGGCAGCTTCCAGCTTCGCTTGATATGCGCTTCATGCACGGGAAAATCGTTCGTTAGCTTCTATAGGCGCGTAGCTCAGCTGGCTAGAGCATCGGTCTCCAAAACCGAGGGTCGCAGGTTCGAGTCCTGCCGCGCCTGCCATCCCAATCCTAACCCCAATCCCCACTCCCTACTTCCTCTTCCCCCACTTCCTCTTGGGACTGTTACGCTTTTTATCGAGCAATTGCGCCGCGAGTACGTTATCGACATCTTCGGGCAACACATTTTTGGGCAAGGAAACATTAGTCTTCCCGTCCGTAACATACGGGCCGTACCTGCCTTCTTTTACCTGCATCTCGCCACCGGAATTCGGATCTTTGCCCAGCGATTTTATCGGTTCCGCCTGGCGCTTTTTATTCTCTTTGTGTTCCGCAAGATATGTTTCAGCATCCTCCAGCACCACTGTACTGGGGTCTTTGTCCTTCGGCAGCGACACGTTGGTATCGCCCACTTTCATGTAGGGACCGTAACGGCCAAGAAGCACCGTGACAGGCTCCCCGTGTATCTCGCCGAGATGCTTGGGAAACTGAAGCAAGCCGAGAGCTTCTTCCAGTGTAATGTCTTCTGTGGTGCGCCCCGTGGGCAACGAAGCTGTCTGTAATTTCTCTTCGCTGTCTTCTTTCGGCCTGCCACGCTGCACGTACGGGCCAAAACGCCCGGAGCGCGCGATGATTTCTTCGCCTGTGCGCGGATCGTTCCCCAGAACGCGCCCACCCAACACGTCGCCCTTGGAGAGGGTCTGAGTTTTGGATTCCACGAGGGTTTTAAAGGGTCCATAGAACTTCCCCAGAAACACTTTGCTCTCTACGCTGCCTTCGGCGATGTCGTCCAGCGACTGCTCCATGTTGGCAGTGAAGGAGAGACTGACAATGTCACTGAAGTGTTCTTTGAGCAGGTCGATCACTTTGAAGGCGATGTCTTCCGGCACAAGTTGTTTGCCGTCCTTTCGGATATAGCCACGCTGCTGGATAGTACTGATGGTCGGAGCATATGTACTGGGTCGCCCGATGCCTTCTTCCTCCATTTTTTTCACGAGGCTTGCTTCCGTATACCGCGGCGGCGGCTTGGTGAAGTGCTGCTCGGGCGCGAGTCCGTCGCACGCCAATGCATCACCCTGCCGCAGTGGCGGCAGATGCTTTTCTCCATCACCGCTTTCATCACGCCTACGAGCATCATCGGATTCGTCGCGCCCTTCGGTGTACACATGAAAGTAGCCATCGAAGGTCACAGTCTGCCCTGTTGCGCGGAAAGTGTATGCCGCTGCACGAATGTCCGCGCCCACTCTCTTGAGTTCGGCAGGCGGCATCTGTGTGGCAATGGTGCGGTTCCATATGAGTGCATAAAGCTTCCACTGTTGCGTGTCCAGCACGCCTTTAAGGGACAGCGGGGTGCGTGCCATCTCCGTCGGGCGAATGGCTTCATGTGCTTCCTGCGCCCCCTTGCTCTTCGTCTTGTACCGGCGCGGCGTGCTGAGAATGTACTCACGACCAAACTGCTGCTCAATGACCTGCTTCGCATCCGTGAGCGCTTTTTCGCTTAGGAAAACCGAGTCCGTGCGCATGTAGGTGATCAAACCCACGCCGCCCTGCCCCTCACCAATATCGATACCCTCGTAGAGTTGCTGTGCGACCACCATGGTCTGCTTGACGGAAAATCCGAGCTTGCGCGCCGCTTCCTGTTGCAACGTGGACGTCGTGAAAGGCGGAGGCGGCGTCTTACGCACTTCTTTTTCTTCCACGCTTTCCACAGCGAATGACGCACCTTTCAGATCCGTGAGAACGCCATCCATCTCCTCTTTGGTGCCTGGCACAAACTTCTTACCCTCTTTCGCACGGAGTTCTGCGGTGAATTCTTTTTCACCCTTCGTACGCAGCTGTGCATCCAACGACCAGTACTCC
>JAAYXY010000009.1 GCA_012515645.1 Candidatus Peribacteria bacterium
CGCGCGCGCCCAGGCGCGGGCCGACTGCGCGGGCATCCACCTGTGCGTACGCCTGTGCCAGATCGCCGGGATCCTGTACGAAGTGCAACGTCTTCACGTTGAGTTCTTGCTTGAGCATATGTTGGTCCGCATCGGTGAGTGTGCATTCCTGCATTCGTGCAGGGGGCACGGCGATCGTTGCCTCCGCCAGCGGCTGACGGACTTTGATCGTCTGTTCGCTGCGGATGGACATTCCGAGTGACACGATGCGGCGCAAGAGGCGGTTCTTGGCGATGAGACAGTGTTCGCTTTCGGAGAGCGGCCGCACGTTCGGCCAGTCGGTGAGGTGCACGGAATGATGGGAACCGGGGACGAGATTCATGTACATCGCATCAGTGATGAACGGGCAGAACGGTGCCATTGTCTGGCTGAGGGTAAGGAGCACGTCGTACAGGGTATACAGTGCGTCGTCCCGTTCCTTTTCACCCTGCGCCAATCCCGCTTTGACGCTGGCGCTTCGGCTGGGTTCCGCAGCGGACTTACCCGCGAACCTCCGGCGCGACAGGCGGATGTACCAATTGGTGAGGGCGTCGATTGAGTCACCGAGCTCGGCGCAGGTTGCGGAGAGATCGTAGGCATCCATCTGTGCTGTCATGCGGTTAACCAGGTCTTGCATTTCCGCACAAATCCACTGG
This sequence comes from Candidatus Peribacteria bacterium, assembly GCA_012515645.1. GTDB lineage: Bacteria > Patescibacteriota > Gracilibacteria > Peribacterales > Peribacteraceae > JAAYXY01. Next base: position 675 of record JAAYXY010000009.1, read on the forward strand.
TCAAGTGGATGCGAAGAACGGCTTCTGGAAGGGCTTGGTTTAAATTCCGCTGCATTGGCGTACGTCACGAAAAAACTGTAAGCGTTCCACATTGGTAGCAGGACATTACGCACCGTATCGTTCACCAGTTTTTCGCTGATGCGCAGATCTTCGCCGCGCACGGCCGGCGAGCTCATAAGTGTAAAACGGATGGCATCAGCGCCGTATTTGTCGATGAGCACAGTCGGTTCGGGGTAGTTTTTCAGGCGCTTGCTCATCTTCTTGCCATCTTCCGCCAGCACGATGCCGTTGACGATGCAATGGCGGAATGCGGGTGCGTTGAACAGTGCAGAGGAGAGAACCATGAGTGTATAAAACCAGCCGCGAGTTTGATCCACGCCTTCGGCGATGAAATCTGCGGGAAAGCCGTGAGGTCCGTCGCCCGCTTGCAGTGCTGTTCGCTGGACGTTGGCGAATGGGAAGTGTGCCTGGGCATACGGCATGGATCCGCTTTCGAACCAGCAGTCCAACACCTCCGGCACGCGGCGGTACGCGTTGCCGAGTTTGAGCGTGTACGTTGCGCTGTTCGCGAGCCGTGCAGTCACGGCTTCGCGGTACGACAGGTTTTCCATGATTGCTCGCAGCCCCTGATTGACGCCCTGGTGGCACACGATCAGCACGCGTTTGCCTGCGTACTCGGCGAGCAACCGGTCACGTACGGCAGCCATGCGTTGCAGGAACTGTGAAAGGCTTTCGCCATTGGGCGGTGTTGCATGGTGAAAGGCAGGAGTGACCTCTCTCAGCGCTCCCGGGAATTGTGCCATGACGTCCGGCAGCGTTTTGCCATTCCAGTCGCCGCTGGAGCGCTCGGTCAAGTCATCCCAGGTGGCGGTCACGGTGGTGCCCAGGGCTGTTGCGATTGTCTCTGCCGTTTCGCGCGCACGCGCGAGTGGCGAACAAAGGATGGCATCGAATTTCTTGCCTTTGAGTGTCGCGGCGAGCGCCTGCGCTTGTGCTTTACCCTCCGCGTTCAGGGGCAGATCCAGTTCGTTTCCCTGCACCAAACCGTCTTTGTTTGCATCAGTTTGCCCGTGTCGCGCCAGCGTAATGCTGGTGCCGCCGCGCGTTGCAGGACCGTGCCACACGATGCTATCCACAGCGTGTTTGTGCAGGTCCATGGCGGCGTTGGCATCATGGTCCCAGTAGTATGAGTGCGGGTCTGCATACTGGGGGTAGGGTTGACGCGAAATCTTCATCGGATCTTCTCCGGCGAAGAAGTGCTTGATATTCTGCACGGGGTCCGCATGTGTCACGATCACCACGTGCTGGCTCCGGTGGCGGTGCAGGATATCGGTGAGGAAATCGTTGATGCGTTCCTGCACCTGGTTCCACGTTTCCATGCCTGGGAAGTGGTAGATGCTCTCCGGTGCATTCTTCTGCATCTTGTGCGCGCGTTTGGCTTTCACGAACGCCAGATCGGAGAAATCAATCGTCTTGCCTTCGTATTCGCCGAAAGCGACTTCCCGCAGGCGCTCGTCTACGATGACGTTCGCGCCCGTGGCGTCGGCAACCGCCTGCGCCGTCTGGCGCGTGCGGGCAAGAGGGGAGCAGTAGATGATGTCCACGGGGAGATGGCAGCTGTGCACGGTGAGAGGCGAACTTTCCACCAACAACTCTCCTGCTGCCTGCGCCTGTTGCCTGCCTCTCTCCGTAAGATCTGTTCCCGGTTCCTGCCCCTGGTATATCGGTGCCAAATTGCCTTCGCTCTCGCCGTGGCGGAGCACGGTGATCTTGCTGAATCGCACGAGTGCCCGGCGCATCAGTTCGTCACGACTCTCAACGATTTCGATATCGCCTGTCTCTGTATTGCGCCAAATGGGCAGCGGCGTGCCCCAGTAGCGATTGCGGCTGATTGCCCAGTCGCGGGCGTTCTCCAGCCACCGGCCGAACCGGCCGTCGCGCATGTGTTCCGGGACCCACTTCGTCTTTGCGTTATTGGCGAGGAGCTTTTCTTTGAGTACTTCCACTTTTACGAACCACGATGCCGTTGCGTAATTGAGCAGAGGGCTGTCGCACCGCCAACAGTGAGGATAGCTGTGTTTATACGTTGCTTTGGAAAACAGGAGATCGCGCTCTTCCAGCCACTTAATGATTGTACGGTCGGTTTTAGCCGGGTCGTTCACAGGCTTCACGCTCTGTCCTGCAAAATCCGTCACTTCGGGCACGAACTTGCCGTCCATGGTGACGTGCTGGAGCAGCTCCAATCCTTCGCGCTGCCCTATGCCGAAGTCGTCTTCACCGAAACCCGGAGCAATGTGCACAATACCCGTGCCTTCGTCCGTTGCGACGAAATCTGCGGTAACGATCCGGAAGGCATGTTTGTTGTTTCTGTACGCGGCAATAAAATAAGGGAACAGAGGTTTGTAGTGTTTCCCGGCAAGTGTCTTTCCGGAGACAGTGCCTGTGGTCTTGTATTCTTTTCCCTCAAACGTTTTTTCAACGGATGATGTGGCAAGAATGTAGGTCCGCCCCTCGCATTCGACTTTGGCATAGCGGATATCTTGTCCGACGGCGAGCAGCAAATTACCCGGGAGCGTCCAGGGTGTTGTCGTCCATGCGAGCACGTATGTTCCTTTTTGATCTTCCAATTCGAATTGCACCGTTACGGCCGAATCCGTAACGTCCTTGTACGCCTGCGTCACCTCAAAATTGGAGAGGGGAGTGACGCACCGGGGGCAAACGTGCATCGGACGGTGCCCTTCGTAGAGCAGGCCTTTTTCGTTCAGCTGGTTCACCACCCACCAAATGCTCTCCATGTATTCGGGGTCCATGGTCCGGTAGTCCCAGTCCATGTCCACCCACCGTCCCATGCGTTCCACGACCTGCCGCCATTCTTTGGTATAGCGTTGGACGGATTTGCAGCATAGTTGGCAAAACTCGCCGGTGCCCATGGCTTCGATTTCACGGCGATCCTTGATACTTTCTTCCTGTTCAACAAGGTTTTCCACCGGCAGGCCGTGGCAGTCCCAGCCAAAACGTCGTTGCACCTGTCTGCCGCGCATCGTTTGGTAGCGCGGGATCACGTCTTTGATGGTACCGGCAAGCAGATGACCGTAGTGTGGGAGTCCGGTTGCGAACGGAGGTCCGTCATAGAAACTGAATTGTTGCTCGTCTGCTCGCTGCCGAATGCTGCGTTTAAAGATATCTTCCTCCTCCCAGTACTGCTGAATGCCTTTTTCCAGGTCGGGGAAGGACTGCTGTGGATGCGCGGGGTCAAACATCGTGGTGCAGTGTAGCGCGTGGCATAGTTATCTGTGAATGAAAGGTCCTGCAATCTCTGTGAGCGGGGGCACAAATTCTTGATAGTTTCATTGACCTGGCGCATGGGATGAATATCTTGTATGGCGTATGTCATCCATTGA
>JAAYXY010000010.1 GCA_012515645.1 Candidatus Peribacteria bacterium
AAGGTGCATTTTTGCTCGCGGGCGGTTTTTTGCAGTGCTGCCATCAGCGCATGCCATGCTTCTGTTCGGGTACTGTCGATTCCTACGGGTCCGTAGGGAATTGCCAGATGTCTTCCTCTGCGTGCAGGTACGATAATTGCTTGGCAGATACCGATTAAGGTGTTTCCCTCGCGTATTTCCAGGCGCATTGGTTCTTGCCCTGTGTCACGATATACCTCGCCCATGGTCCAGCTTTGGAGAAATGGCGAGAAGGTCTGCGTTGCCAAAAACGCATCCCAGGTTGCCTGATTTGATGCCATGGCGATATTCATGTGGTTTGGATCAAGGTATGAAGTGCTCCGGCAGTGCGTGCTGCTTCGGCAACGGTCATGGTAGGGTGTACAGGCAGTGAGAGTATTTGTCTCGCGATTGTTTCTGCGTGTGGGCATCGCCCCGGTGTATAATCGATTGCTTGTTCGTTGACGCTGCGAGGATTAACCACGTGGTTGTTCCATCCGTCATCCAGGTATATGTGTTGTTTTTTGAGGGCGGCGCGGATGTGCTGTGCTCCCTCGAGAAGCAGTGGGTATTTTTGGAGAGCGGGTGCTGTATCGACGCCTCGTACCACGGGCCACTGGTAGCGATGGGTCATGTCCGTGAAATATTGCGTAATCATGCGTCGGCGTTCGTTGAGCGCATGCAGAGATTCCAGTTGTTGCAATGCCAGTATTGCGCAGGCATTCGGCATTGCATGCAGTACGGCATCCATGCGCCCCATTTTTTCCTGTTGCTGCAGGATTGCCGGCAGCATACGGCATGCCCTGAGGGCGCGAAGGTATCCCTTTCCTATACCGAGAGGCCATATGTTTTTTGCCAGCGCATAGCGCAGCGGGTAGCCGATGAGTTGCATTACCGTCCATCGGCTGAGCGGCGCAGCGGTTTCTTCTAGTGCGCGCATGCGCTTGCCTATGAGCTGGTGGCGGCAGAGCACTGCACCGCCAGTGACGCCGGAGATTGCCTTATCTCGCCCAAAACTGAGCAATACGGCATCACCGGCTGTGCCGATCCCTCCTCGCACTATGGTATCGGGCAGCACATGAGCACAGTCTTCTATGAGTGCTAGATTCTTTTCGTCGCAGATGATGCGTAAGGCGCTTATGTCTGCCGGGATGCCGAATGTGTGTTGGCAGATCACTGCCCGGGTGCGTGGCGTGATGGCTCGTCGCACTGCCACAGGGTCCAGTGAGAGTGTTTTTACCTGTATGTCGGCGTATATGGGAGTGCCGCCTGCAGCGAGAATGGCATTAGGAACGACGGCGCAGGTGTATCCCTGTATGATTACCTCGTCCCCTCCGCCGATTTCCATGGATCGCAGCAAGCCCAGGAGTCCTTCTCTTCCTGTTGCGAAGAGCGAGGCTTCCATGCCGAATTTGCGTTCCAGCGCTTCACGGAACATCTCGTGTTCCGTTCCCTGCAGCCAGCGCCACGGTGCCCATTGCAGTAGGAATGCGTTGCGTATTTGTGCAGGTGTGGCGAGAGGCCCGAATGTATGGTGAATTGGTTTTTTCATGCAGGGGGAAGCATCTGTTCTATCGTACCAGCATTCATCCTTCCTACGCAGGCCAGTATGCTACCGCCTGCCACAGGCGGGATACGTTTACTCCATTGTTCAATGGGTGCACCATATCCTTTTTCAAAATCCTCTTTGCCGTTCGGATTTACAAAAATCACTCTCTGGAACACGTTTGCAGCCAGTGAACCGAGTTGCATGTATACGCTAGACCGTTCTGCTCCCAGTTCGATGAGTCCACTCAGCAGAAGTGTCCGTTTGTCCGCTTGTTGTTGCTCTGCCCATGCTATGGCTGCTTCTGCGCTCGTAGGGCTTGCGTTATGTGTGTCATCCAGAACGGTGACGCCTCTTCGTTCTTCTATGCAAAATGTGTGCGTTGGTGCCTGTGCTGTATGCAGCCGTTGTGCGATGTGTTTGGGTTGCAATCCCAGGTGTCTTGCGACTGCAATGGCAAGTAGGATGTTGGTGACGTTGTGTGTTCCGTGGAGAGGGACTTCGTATACAGTTTCATGGTCACGGAACCGTATGCCGTTTATTGTTTCCTCGATATCGAATGCCTCTCTGTCTGCGTTGCCTCCTGTGCCTACTGTGACGACTGTACACGCTGCGTCATTTGCGAGTTTGGCACACATGGCACTGTCTGCGTTCAGGAATGCGTGACCGTGTGCCGGCAATGCGCGTACGAGTTCGCCTTTGGCTTTGCAGAGTGCTTCCTGTGAACCAAAGAGTGCAACGTGCTGTTTTCCTACAAAGGTGACTACTCCAATGGATGGTTTGGTGATGCGGCATAATGCATCAATTTCCCCCGTTCGGTACGCGCCCATTTCCACAATGAGCAGTGGCGGCGGTTCTGCCGTATAGGTGAGCAGGCTGATCATCCAGCGTGCGACGCCGATTTCCGTATTCATATGGACAGGTGTGGCTTTTGCACCTATGGGTTGCAGGATATGTGCAAGCAATTCTTTGGTTGTGGTTTTGCCGGCGCTTCCCGTGATGCCGATGACTGTCAGTTCCGGATGTGCGGCTCGCAGCGCAGCGGCGCGTCGCATGATGCGCTGCTTCATGCCGGTATCTACCGGCCAGAAGAGTGCCAGGGTTCCTGCAAGTACTATGGGTTGCAGGAGCGGCAGGAGCGGCAGGAACAGATGCAGCGTCGCAGTTGTCTGCAGTGTGGTTGCAGCTATGGCATTGATTGCAAGTGCCATGCCTACCACGATGGCTGCTTTTCCAGTCCAAACAGGCATGTGCTGTTTTTTCAGCGCGAATTGTATGATGGTTAGTACGACGAATGCGGTTAGCGTTGCTGCGATGAGCAAGAATATTCCCACCCTGTTGCTTACCAACACCACCGCGTATGTAATGAACAGAATTGTACGCGGCAATCCTATGATTGCCCGCAGGCATCCTTCGTGGCGCATGTGTTCACGCAGGCGATCCAGTCGCCATTCTTTGATTTGCCATAATCGCGCAAAGGTGAGCAGAGGAGAGAGACTTGCTACCAGCGTCAGGCCTGTCAGGAATGGTATCCAAGGATTCATGGCTCTAGCGTAGCGATTTTTGCTTCCTGCGCCCATTGCCAGGCGTGTCGCACTATGGCGCGTGATGCGTTGAAATCATAATAATAATGTGGTATTGTGTATGTACATACCCACATTCATCCATGAGAAACTGCACATATCTTCCCAAGGATTTCAGTCTTGGCGTCCTGCTCGCTACGATGCTGACGATTGCGTACGCAGTTGTCATTCCGTCTCTCCGTGCGTTGCAGATCGCTCCTCATTCGTATTACCGGCTTATGCCGGTGGTGCGTAGTACGGACATTGATCGCGATGGTGTCCTCGATCTTTACGATGTGACGCCTTACGGCACACGCATGCATGCTGAGGACGGGGAGGGTGTATTGGAAACAGCGAGCGGTGCCACTCTTGCATCGGATCCCGAGGAGGCATAACGGTGCTATGGCGTTTCTATGTCTCTCTGTATTATCTTTGCAATTTCCTGTGCGCGGTCTCTATGGACGCGGTGCCTGGTGTTTTGGTAGGTATGCAGTGTGCTTTGCGGGATGTTTTGCTGCATGAGTTCACCGTCCTGTAGTGGCGTCATCGTATCATCGATACCCCAGAATATGTCTGTAGGTACGGTGATATATGGCAGCAGGGGTCGCATATCTTCCCGCGATACATTGATGAGTGTTTGGCGCATGACTTTCGATGCTTGCTCATAATCATGGACGCGCAGCAGTTTATACAGCAGTTTTTTAGCTTGCGGTTTTACCGTGCGCAATCCCGGCAGCGAGAGCAGCGCGTTGCCGGTTTTTGCTGCGACCAGCCCCAGTGTGTGTCGCACATGTTTTGGCCGGCGGATGCCGGCCGCAGCGCAGAGGTAGAGGTGGCTGGGATTGGGAGTAGGGAGTGGGGAGTGGGGAGTGGGGGGGGGAACTACCAATGCAATGGCGATGCGCCCGCCGTGGGAGTGGCCGAGCAATGCATAGGGTTCGTTGACGTTTTCCCGGATGTACTGTGTGACCCAGTCCGCGTAGTCGCCGACTGTCCACGGCTCGCCGGGCTCGGGCTCGTTGCCGAAGCCCGGCAGGTCAGGCGTGAATATTTTTAGCTCGGTTTTCTGGAGTGCTTCACGCAATTCCGTGAACGATTCCTTGGAACCGCCCCAGCCATGTAGGCAGACGAGTGTGCTGAACATGGTGCGAGTATACATTTGTTCGATCATTTGCTACTCATGCGGTTACGCAGGACGTGTTTCTTGCTGTTTTGTATCGCACAAAACAGTCAGCTATTGCCCGAGGTTTTTGGCGACCTAAAGGCGCCATTTTGTCTTACAAAACGTTGCAAGGCTACGGCTGGTGCCACGGGCTGGAATCGAACCAGCGACCCCGGGCTTATGAGTCCCGTGCTCTAACCAACTGAGCTACCGTGGCCTGCTGATCCGCAGATTATCAGAGTCATTCAGCGAAGCCAATTGCTCGGTGTTTTTTACTCGAAGATCTTATTTTGCATTGCTTTCATAATCGCGGAAACCGCATGTTGTGTGTAATCGTTGCGTTGCTGGTTATTGATCAGAGATGCGCGGAACCCCCCAATCGCTCGTTTGCGGTTTGATAAGTAGAATGTGTTTTCCGGTGTGTACTGCGAGAGCAGAATAAAGCGTGTGCCGTTACGGATAGATTCCCTGTATGCGTTCTGACGGGGTTCGTCGCCTACCATTTTTGCCAGGGCATATGCATCATTTATGCCTTCCATGTGCGTCGATGTGGAACATCCAGGATTATTTTTGGGCACTCCGCCCACATAATCTTTGTATGCACTCTCCGTGATCTGATACCCGCGTATGAGCCAGTCAGCCATTTCGAACACGAAGTCTGCGACTTGCTGGTCTCGCGTTGCCTTGTATAGGAGCAAATTCGCCTGGATGTGCCAGGGCACGAATGCGGTGCTCCTATTTTCGCGCCAGTAATCACGGTAGTACGAAAACGCCGATCGTACTGATTGCACGTACTTTTCATTTCCTGTTTTTTCGTAGAGTTGCATCAGGGCCAACATGGCTTCTCCCGGGTAGAAGTTGATTCCTGAGTCGGAGTCTTTGCCAAAGTATGTGCTGTATGACCCGTCTGTTCTCTGTTGGTGCAGTATTCCCGCAGCCAGCTTGTCGCGCAGCGCAGCATTCGCCTGTGTTTCCGGCGCATGGAGCAGCGCGAGG
>JAAYXY010000002.1 GCA_012515645.1 Candidatus Peribacteria bacterium
AAATATGATTTTCCTTTATAATACTATGATGTATATGCACAAAAACATCCACATTGCCCTCATAGCATTCACACTGGTCTGCGTACCTGTAGCAGCCCACGCATACTTAAATCCGTACGACGTCCTGCTCTCGAACGAAACTCTCCTCCCAGCAGCGCCCCGCGATGCAATCGAGCGCATCGAACGGCAACAGGAAGAAAGTGCTGCGCGCCGTGACCGGGAACAGGCCGAAATATTCGCGGAACAGCACCCTGCAGCACCGGAAGAAGAAACAGACTTCACGCAAGACGCTGACTGGTACAATGCAGCTACACTCCCCAATGAAGTGAATTATGAATTCAATGCGCTCCTGCGTACTTTGGAACGCATCAGCGATACGCAAGCGGAAGCCAAGGCAAAAGCTCAATTACAGGAACAAGCTTATTTGCTGTTACAGCAGGAAGGCATTGTGCTGCATGGCGGCGCGCCCGTTCTCCCCGGCAAAGGAACGGGGCTCGCGCCAACCGGCGCCGGTACCGCAATGGCAATCCTGGCGCTGCTTGCCGCAGTCACATGGACAGTGCGACACGCTTGGCGCAGCGGGAAATTCGTCCAGGCACATTCCTCGTAGAGAGCGCCTCTGGTAGGGTGAAGAGGCACGATGGTAGATGCTCTGCTTTCCTGTACCGGCAAACAATGGGATACGGGTGCAATTATGCCTGGGAGAGTGCCGGTACAGAGCGTCCTGGAAGCTCTGTACCGCTCGCGGCGCCTCGATAGCGGACCGGCTACTTTGATTGACCCATGGGTATTCCCCGACATGCCGGCCGCCGTGGAACGCATACACCGAAGCATGCAGACAGGTGAGCATGTATGCATCTTCAGCGACTATGACTGCGATGGTATCACTGCCGCGACCATGCTGTACCGCATGTTCCGCAGGCGAGGGATAGAACCAATGGTGCGCCTTCCGCACCGTGTACGCGACGGCTACGGACTCAGTGCCGCCATCGTGCAAGAGCTTGTGCACAACGATGTTCACTTGCTCATCACTGCAGACACCGGCATTGCCTCTGCCGCAGAAATTGCCATGCTCTATGCACACGGCATCGATACGATTGTCACGGACCATCACAGCGCACCCGCGATGCAGCCGGATGCCATCATTTTACATCCGGCACTCTCGCCCGGATACCCAATACCGTACCCGTCCGGTGCCGGCGTGGCGTACCAACTCGTACGCGCTTGTGAAGAGGCAACGGAATGGGAAGGTTGTGCAACAGATGCCGCCCTGGCAATGGTTGGCACAATTGCAGACATTGTCGATCTCACGGGCGCCAATCGCCTGATTGTGCAACGGGGGCTCGCCGCATTACGTGACCTGCCTGCATCGGCCCCGCTACGCCAGTTGCTTGCCTCCGCACATGTGCAGCCCGATCAAGCGACAAGCACAGATATAGGATTCCGCATAGCACCACGCATCAATGCCTCCGGCCGTATGGATGATCCCATCATCGCATTGCGTGGGCTTATGGGAGACAAAACTGCGATAGCATCGCTCGAAACACTCAACAGAGAGCGGCAGGCGGAAACCGAGCGTTGTCTGCGCCACGCAGCCGATACGTTGCCTGAGCGCCGGGAGGACATGCCCCCCTTGATCGCATTGGCCGATGCATCGTTCGGCCATGGCATCATCGGGCTGATTGCCGGCAGGCTTACGGAACAAACGGGGCGCCCGAGCATCATCGCCACAATTGACGAAGACATGTGCATCGCGTCGCTGCGGAGCCCTGCCGGTTACCACATTACCCAAGCATTGGAACGCCACAGCAATTTTCTCCTTCGGTTCGGCGGCCATGCACAGGCAGCCGGCTGCACACTCGAATTACAGAAATGGAATGCACTGTGCACTGCTCTGCACGATGACGTCTGTACACACATGGACACTAGGAAACTTTCGCCCACATTGCACATTGATGCGTGCCTGGAAGACGGGGACATCTCTTTTGATTTGCTCGCCGCGCTGGCGCGCATGGAACCTTTTGGTGCCGGTAATCCCGAACCGCTGTTTTTGATGGAGCGCGCCGTGCTGCGTAATGTTCGGTCTGTTGGCACGGATGGCGCGCACCTGCAATGTACCATCGGCAATACGAAAGCTATCGGGTTCCGCTTAGGCACGTATGCGCACATGTGCAACCAATCCCTGGACATTGCCTGCCGCCTGGGAACGGATGAGTGGCAGGGATACAAACGCCCGCAGATCATCATCGAAGACATGCGTCTGCCTAACGCATCTGCGGAAAATGTATGTACTGCGCGCTTCAGACAGGCACCAAATGCCCCTCCATCGCAAATACATCCGTAACCTGGTATTCCAGTGCCGCAGCAATTTTAAAGGCGAGCAACACTGAAGGATTTGTTTGACCTCGTTCAATGCTCATAATCGTCTGGCGGCTCACGCCGGTACGCAACGCCAGTTCTTCCTGCGTCATGTGTTTTTCAAAACGGAGGCGTCGGATGTTGTTGTGGAGGATGGGACCGGGCATGTTGAGGGGAGAGGAAGAGCGAAAGAAAAGAGGTGGACGCATTGTACTGATGCAATGCTCTGAGGCAAGTACACAGCAGGCAAAAACTATACCAGCAATAGCACCGCTAACGGAATTAAATACACGGCAAACCACGCCAAGGAGTGCCGCGCCACGAATGACCGAAGAAATATGATGGCAAGGATGCTGGAAACGAATGATGCGATAAATCCCGTGAGTGCCACCATAGGCTGCGGCAGTATCAATGTGTCCTGCCACGCATGAAACACTGTGAGTGTGAGTGCGCCGATGATGATGGGCACCGCGAGCAAAAAAGAGAAATCCAGAGCTTCGCTCCTATGCATGCCCACAAATTGCCCCGTGGCAATCGTACACCCGGAACGCGATATGCCGGGCACAATTGCTACCGCCTGTGCGCATCCAATGAGCAGGAAACGCACCATACCTGTCTGATGCACGGTGCGGTTGCCGCGCGCGCAACGTGTGAGCAACAAGATGAATGCCGTTACCAGCATTGCAGCTGCCACCGTCTGCACCGACCGCAACTGTTCACTGACGAAATCTTCCAGAAACATGCCAGCGATCCCCGCAGGGACAGAAGCAATGATAATCGCAATGAGCAGACTCTTGTTTTCTGTATCACAACGCAGCGGAGAGAGCATGAGTGCCCACCAGCGCCGCCAAAAAATCATGAGCAGCGCCAGTGCCGTCGCTGCATGGAGCAGAATATCAAAACCCTGCAGATCCTGCGGCGCAATCGTGAGACCGAAATGCGATTGCACCAAAACCAGGTGCCCCGAGCTGGAAACCGGTATGAATTCCGTGGCCCCCTGGAGAATGCCGAGCAGCAGTGCCTGGAATACGGACATGCGCTGCAGCATACCGTGCCGACACTCCCTATGCACACGGAATGCAACTGCGTTCCTCACGCGCATCCGCTATTTTCTCCAAAACCAATACTGTGAGCATGCCAGCAGCCATGCAGCCAAGGATTGCAAGGGTCTCCCACTGCATGATGCCATCTACCATGAAAACGGGCAGAACGTTCCGTGGAGGAGCCGCCGTATTCGTGAGGGTCTCCTGCCACGGCCATATGCGCCGCAAACTGCCCAACATCAGACCGGTGAGCGCCGCCATAGTGAGATTGTGATACCGTCGGAGCAGCCACCCCAGCACTTGCGAAAACGCGAGGATGCCGATCACGGCGCCTATGCCCACCAGTACCACGGTACCTATGTCACGCTGGTTGACCGCACGCAGGATGTATTCGTACTTGCCCAACAACACGAGCAGGAACGACCCGGATATGCCGGGCAGAATCATGGCACAGATCGCAATGGCACCGGATAACACGAGAAACCACCACGTATCCGGCGTTTGCACAGGTACCAACCCCACGATCCAGTACGCTGCTGCTGCTCCGGCGCAGAGCAGCGCGCCGTGGACGACGCGCCAGCGTTCCACGCGCCGCGCAACAACGGCAACCGATGCCAGCACCAGCCCGAAAAATACACTCCAGACATACGCAGGGTGTTCTATGAGTGCGCGCTCAATGTACGAAGAAAGCGTGAGCACTGCTGTAGCGATACCCGCGCCGACAGCAATGAGGAATCCCATGTTCGATCGGCGCCACGCAGAAAGCCAGCGCGCATGAAACACATCTTGCAGCAGTGCAATCCTCGGCAGGCATCGGATGGTCTGTATAAACTCATCGTAAATGCCGAGGAGCAATGCCATTGTGCCCCCGGATACGCCGGGCACAATATCCGCACAGCCCATACAGAAGCCGGAAAACACATTCCATGCGTGCCGGGTAATGTTGCGGAAAGACGTAGTGGGTTCCTTACATATTTCGGACATGCCGGCATAGTGTAGCGGAGAGACGAAAGACAAGCAGCAAACAACTACGCGTTTCGCGCGAGTGATGATTTTTGCACCAAAGCAAGCCATATGTGTACCATTCATGAAAATGGCTACTTCTCCGTTCCACGGCATCTTCTCCTTCGGCGCGCAACAGAACGGCGCCGCCGTGTCCGGATTGCCCGAACCAAGGAACGCGCAGCAAGTTCCCGCGCAGCATCCCACCGAGACAACCGTGGGTCAGATCGCCGTAGACATCTATGAACAGGATGACTACTACATCATCCGGGCACCTATCGCTGGTGTACGGTTAAGCGATCTGGATATCGAAGTGGATGACACAGTCATTACCATCCGGGGTACGCGGCGGCTGAGCGATGCAATCCCTGAAAACCAGTACTATCTACAGGAATGCTTCTGGGGTGATTTTAAACGCAGCGTCACCATGCCGTGCAGCGTGGACCCAAAGAAAGTGAAAGCGACATTTTCCAAAGACGGCATTCTTAAAATCCTCATACCAAAAGAAGAAAAAGTGAAAATCGTGCGGATTAGTGAGGTAGGGTAATACGCAACCGCCCGTGTGTTACCGCAGCTTCTGCATAACCTCCTGTTCGGTTTCGCGCAGGCTCTGCAGCACGTCTTCGCCACCCATGCAGCGCCAGTCCACCTGCTGCAACATGGCCGAAAATTCCTTCGCCTGCTTCCGCGCTTCTTTGCGTTCCTTGGGATCCTGTACACCGGACTGCAGTTTTTGCTGCAAATCTACCTGCAGAAGGTATAAGTCCTGCACAAGCGCGAGTTCTTTTTGAGTGACTTTCATAGGAATTTGGGGTGCGTGTTTCGAAGTATTGTAGCGAAAAACCCGATTCCTGTAAACCGGAAGCTCGGCTGCAATAGATTCCCACTACTCCATCGCCGCCTTTACCAGCGCAATAATCTTGGCTACTTCCGCACGATTGATGTGATCATCCGGTCGGAATGTGTTGAGTGGATTGCCCTCCGCATCCGTATCACCTGCAATGAACCCATAGAACGCAGCTGTCGCAATCGCATGCGCGTGCGGATGGCTTGATTGGACATCCTGGAACCGCGCTGTCTGCTTTGCGATTGGCAACTTGAGCACTTCCAGAATCGTCTGCACCACTTCACCTCTGCTCGCAAAGGTATGCACATTGAGAGTGGAGGGAAATACAGTAATGCCCATCTCTTCCGCTTTTGCGACGTATGCCTGTGCCCACGTTCCGCGCGCAGAAATGTTCCGCGGCGGAGGAAGTCCTGTGACGCCGTATCCTGCCGTTTCCAGCGCCATCTTGAGCACTTCCGCGTATGTAATGGAGTGCACGACACCGAACTCACCTGTGGGCTTGCCCGTTTCATCTCTGTACCCCTGTGCAATGTTCTCTTCGATCAGCATGGCAACATACGGCGTGAACCATGCATCCATCGACACATCACGATAGAGAACAGCTTGTTCTCCAATCACCGCGTACAGTCTGCCCCGTTGTTTGGCTATGGTAGCGAGTGACGGGCGCCCCCATGCTGCCGCGTGCTGCAATTCATTTTCCACTGCGACTTCTTGCAAATGTTCCCCTGCGTACCGCGCAAGGAGAGCGGACTGTGCAGTGGCAATGCGAGCCGCCATGCCGACCTGGCTGCCGCGCCGCCCTCCGGATGCTTGCGTAGCAACAGGCGTGCTCTCGGCTGCCGGCGCCGGTGTGCTTTCTGCGCTTGCTGCGCTTCCAAAGAGACCGAATGTGGAGAAGTTGGTTGTGGT
>JAAYXY010000011.1 GCA_012515645.1 Candidatus Peribacteria bacterium
CAACAACGTTCTGCAGCAACTGGATAATTGTGAATGCAACCAGAACCAAGACCCCCTGCTCTACCCCAACACTCGCCGATGTTATGAGAAAGATGGGAATCATGGAAATGACCATCCCCATGTATGGAATGATGTCCATTATCCCTGCCAACACCGCGAGCGTGAGGGCGTATGGCACGCCGAATACCAGTAGAACAATCCACGTGCATACGCTGATAAACAGACTTAGGAGAATGCGCCCCCATGTCCACTGCGCGATTTTTTGGCGAATCTGCACGGTTTTTAACCGAATGTACGGGCGGGAACGCGCAGGGAAGAACCCAAGAGCCCAGCCAAAATTGCGCTCTTTTTCCATGAGGAGAAAATACGTGAGTACCAGGGTAATGACCGTATCTAGTACAAAACGCGCCGTGGACCCCGCAATGCCGCTCACGATGCGCAGTGCCTCCCGCGTGAACAGAAAGAGATCCTGGTTCATCTGCTCCAGAGCAGCCGGCATCTGATGCAAAAAGAGTTCCCTCAATACCATCTCCATAAAACCGGGCAACTGCCAACCGATACCCGGCAACAGAACGGGCACTGTTTCAGTCTCGTGTGGCAAATTCGACAGGAATACGTTCACCTTATCCACGATTTGCAGGAGCTCAATCACGAGCATGGGAATGAACGAGACGAGAAAGAGCACAATGACACCCAGTGATACGCCGTACGCAAGCAGGATCCCCATGCTGCGCGGCAACCCTGCTCGTTGCAGCACATTGATTGCGGGCGCAAGAATCGCAGCCAAAAAGAGCGCGAGCACGATAAGAACCAAAAACCCCCGCAATTGTGCGATAAATGCAATGCCGGCAACGATAGCAAGGAGCACCAGTGCAGCCTTTACGACGCTCGGCAGCGAGATCCCAACAGATAGAGCAGGCGCGTTTGCCCTGGATCCCGGGTGAGAGGAAGAGGAACCCCGTGCTGTCCGCGCACCTGCCATCCGCATCATCATACAAGATATGCGGAAATGCTGAATGGAAAGTCGCTTGCGACCCGGTTTCGCGTATGATGGATGCATGGACGCGCCGCAACCAAACATCATCTTCATCCACGGCAACAACAGCGGTAACGAGCCCGGCGGCGCGGCGCACGATTACTGGTTCCCGTACGCTGCACGGGAATGTACCAAGCTGGGATTGCCGGTCACTGCCAAGAATTTCCCTGACCCCATGCTGGCGCGGCAGGACATCTGGCTACCGTTCCTCATGCAGGAATGCGGCGCCAACGCGCAGTCGATCCTCATAGGACACAGCTCCGGCGCGATCGCCGCCATGCGCTGCGCGGAGCATCACAGTATTCTGGGTTCTGTACTCGTTGGGGCGTACCACACCCATCTTGGCGACGAAAACGAGCGCCTGAGCGGCTACTTCGACGCGCCGTGGGACTGGCAATCCATCCGGGCAAATCAGCGGTGGATCATACAGTTTGCTTCTGTAGATGATCCGTACTTCCCTATAGCAGAACCACGGTTCGTGAGCGAAAAGCTCGGAACGGAATACTATGAATACACAGATAAAGGGCATTTCTTCCAGGACACATTCCCGGAACTCATCGACGCGGTCATGCGTAAACTCGCCTGAGCCCATCATGCTTACTCATACCGCAGCGCATCGATCGGTTTGAGTTTCGCTGCCTTCCATGCAGGCAGAATGCCGAAGAAAATACCGATGCCAATGGAGAAACTGAAGGCGAGCACGATGGAATTGAACACGATGACTGCCCGCGTTCCTGCATACGTCGTCACAATCCATGCACCCAGGTAACTGATGAAAACGCCGATGGCGCCCCCCAATACACTCAGTACCATCGATTCCACCAAGAACTGCTGGAGGATGTCGCGCTTTTTTGCTCCGATCGCCTTGCGTATGCCTATTTCACGCGTGCGCTCCGTCACAGAAACGAGCATGATGTTCATCACGCCGATGCCGCCTACGACGAGCGATATGGCGGCGATGCCACCCAGGAGAAACGTGAACGTCTTCGTCACTTCATTCAGGGTTTCCACCGTATCGGCCTGATTGGCGACACTGAAGTCCTGATCGGCTGCATTGGTGATACGGTGTTCATTCCGTACGACCGTTTCGATGAGCGCCTGTATGCGGTTCATATCCTCCTGTTTTTCCACAGAAATACTGATCGTACTCAACGTATCCGTTCCCTGAATGCGCTGCTGCATCGTTGTCAACGGAATCAGAGCCATGTCATCCTGATTGGATTCCTTCTCTTCCATGATGCCAACAACAGTGAAGATGTGATTTTCCAAACGCAAATCCCTGCCAATGGGATTTTGGCCGCCAAAGAGTGTCTGGACAATCCCCTGCCCTAAAACGACCACCTTCTCGCGGCGTTCAAGATGACTGTCCGTGATGAATGACCCATATGCCAAAGGAAAATTGTGTACCAGCGTGTA